>JBDKEX010000059.1:0-19295 GCA_039798985.1 Pseudomonadota bacterium
GGTTACATGGACCTGGGCATGACCCTTTATGGCCTGATGCTGGCCGCGCAGTCACATGGGTTGGCCACCTGTGCCATCGGCGCGCTCGCTTCGTACCCCGGGCTGATTCGGCAAACCCTGGGTTTGGGCGACCAAGTCCAGATTGTGTGCGGCATGGCCCTGGGGTATGCCGACCCCAGGGCCAGGGTGAACCGCACCCGCACCGCCCGCTGTGAACTGGGCGAGTTTGTTCGGTTTGTGGACTGAGAGTCGCTCCACCACCACGCTGGCGCCCAGACCGCCGGCACCGGCCACGGCCGCCAAGCCCCGGTCGCCGGGCTGTCCGTCCCGGGCCAAATCGGCCAACACCCGCACCAGGGCCACTGTGCCCGACGCACCGATCGGGTGCCCCCGTGCCAGCCCACCCCCCAGCCGGTTGATGGCTTGTGGGCTCAACCCCAAGCGTCGGCAAGAGTCGAGCCCTTGCACCGCAAACGCGTCATGCAATTCAATCGCGCGCAAGTCGGCGGGGTGCAGGTGGCCTGCTCGGCGCAAGGCTCCGGTCGCGGCACGTTCGGCCGCGAGCAGGGGGGTGTCGGGTTTGGTGCCCACCGAGGCATTGGCCACCCAGGCAAACGCTGGGCGCAAGCCCCATCGGGCGCAGGCGGCCTCGGTGGCCAACAGCACCCAAGCCGCACCATCGGCCTGGGCCGACACCGCCAACCGGCTCAGCCCGCTGGCCGGCAACAGGGGCATGCGGGCAGCGCGGGCCAAGTCCAACCGCCGGGGGTAAGGGTCATGCGCCACGCCCGCTATGGGCACGATTTCGTGTGCCAACAGCGCCGCATTGTCAAAGGCCCGCCGGTGGCTGAGCACAGCGTAGGCATCTTGCTCCTCGCGGGCACAGCCTTGGTGTTGGGCGTAGTGGGCGGCCGAGTCCAGCATGTCCGGATCGGCCCAAGGGGGGGGCGCAAACACCGGGCGGTCGTAAGGCACAGGCGCTTCGTTGGCCTGCAAGGGTCGGTTCAAGCGCAGAGGCGAACGCGACCACGATTCCACCCCACCCGCCACCACCACCGAAGCCTGCCCAGAAGCCAACAGCCCCACGCCCATGGCCACCGAGTCCAGCCCGGCGCAGCACTGGCTGTCCACGCTCATTGCCGCGCAACGCTCCGGCAGCCCTGCCGCCAAAGCCACCATGCGCGCCGGGTTGCCCCCGGCCCCCAATGCGTTGCCTGCCACCACAGCGTCCACAGCCTCGGGCGGCAGAGCGGCCTGTTGCAACAGGACCTGCAAAACCGGCGCACCCAATTGGTAAGGGGCCAGGTGCGCAAAACCGGTCCCGCGCGGCACCACCGCGCTTCGGGTCCAGGCCACAATCAATGCAGTGCGGTCAGCCGACATGTTTCACCTGCATCGGGTGGGTTGTTCAATCCCACCAGCACCCGCGCCAAGCGTGTGTGGTCGGTTTTGCCACTGGGCGTGAACGGCCAGGCGTCACACAGCCAAAATTTGCGCGGCACCTTGTAGGGCTCCAATCGCTCGCGGCACCAGGCCGTCAGGTCAGCCGCTTGGGTGGAAGTTGCTGCATCCACCAAGACAACAGCAACCACCTGCTGGCCACGCACCGGGTCTGGCACCCCCAGCACCGACGCCTGCAGAATTTGTGGGTGCCCGCACAACACGGTTTCAACCTCCTCGGGGAACAGGTTTTTGCCTTGGGTCACCACCATTCGGTTTTGCCGCCCCACCAGGCACAGGCGGCCTTGGTCATCCAGGTAGCCCATGTCCCGGACCGAGAGGCTGTCGCCATCACGCAAGGCAGCCGTGGCATCGGCCCCGCCGCCCAAATAGCCCTGAAACAGCATGGGGCTGCGCACAAAAATCAGCCCCGCTCCTTCGGGCCCCGCCGGCTCCCGTATCTCAATGTCAACATTTGAAAACGGCCGCCCCACCACCTGGGGCGAAACGCTTTCGTCAGCATCCATCCAGGCAATGAAACTGGTTTCTGAAGCGCCGTAAAACTCCACGATCCGGGCGTTGGGGAACAAGGCCTGCAAGTCGGGGGTTCGGTGGCGCATCCAGCGTGCACCGCTGATCAACACCAGCCGCACCGAATCGATCGGGCCCAACCCGCGGTGCGCGGCCCAATCCAACATCATCAACAATTGGCTGGGCACTGCAACCAAGCAGGGTATGTGCTCCAGACGCAGCGCTTCCAGCGCCCGCGCGGCCGAGAATTTGTTTTGCACCACCACGCCCGCGCCGCTCCACAAGCCCAGCAGCATGCCGAACAAAAACAAGGAATGTGACACCCGCCCGGGCGCCAAAATGCGCGCTGCGGCGTCCGGCCCGAAAGTGAACAAACAAACCCGAAAGCTCTCCACCCAGGAGCGGTGATGCCGAACGAACCCTTTGGGAAAGCCAGTGCTGCCCGAGGTAAAACCCACATAAAACGGCAAATCACCCAGAGGGGACAGCGTATTTTCTTGCGCCGTCGCGCCGTTCAGAGCGGCCTGCCTGACCTGGGCCCGCACTGCCTCCGGCCATTCAGGATCGCCCACCGCAGCGCAGCGGCCGCTGGCCACGATGCCCAAAAAGTCCACCAACTGGGCACTGGTGGAGGCTTGCTCATCCACAAAAACCAGCGCACCGGCCGAGGCGTTGTTCAGGGCCTTGGCATGCTGTTGCACTTTTTCGTGCAAGGCGGCGAAAGTCAAAACCTGCCGGCCGTCGGAAATGGCGGGGGCGAGGGCACGCGTCTGGGCCCAATGCGCCAGCGGCGCGTGTACCCACGGGACCGCAGCCCCGTCCATCATTGCAAGGCGCGCCCGCCAAACCGCCAGTCGGGCAGACCGCGCGCCACGGTGTGCACCACCAGGGCACACAGCACGCACTTGATCAAGTCACCCGGCACAAACACCAGAGTGCCCATGGTTGCCTGTGCCCAGGTGAGCTTGGCCAAAAACACCAACCCAATCACACCGCACACGTGAACCGCAATCAGACCGCCCAAGGCCGAGGCCACAAATGCTGAAGTGGCAGCGCCACTGGGTGAATTTGTGCGCAAACGCGCCATCAACCAACCGGTGATCCACGCGCCCAAAGGCCAACCGAGCAAATACCCTGCCGACGGCGCAAAAAACACCCCGAACCCGCCGCGCCCCCCCGACAACAATGGCAAACCCAATGCCACCGCCATCAAAAACAGCAACACCGCCTGCAGCCCCCGCTTGGGGCCCAAAATGGCGCCGGCCAGCATGACACCCAAGGTCTGCGAGGTAATGGGCACACCCAAAGGCAAATCAATTTTGGGGATCAACCCAAAAACCGCCAACAACGCGGCAAACAGGGACACCAAAGCCAAAGAATGACGGGACTGGTTCATGGCAACTCCATAAAACGGCAACAAAATCGGTCAACCATGACGCTACTGGCCGATGCGTACCTGAAGTGTATCGGCAACACGCCGGGCTGAAATCAGGGTCTGCACGATGAGGGGCGGCAATATACGGACGCCGCCGGAGCGACCCGTGCGCAAACGGTGGGCTTCGTCCAAACGCCGCCAAAGCAGAAAAAAATGCTCCACAAATCTGAGCATCAAGGCCAGTTGCAGCGCCAGCAAATCAACGCGCACCCCCCACCGTGCCAGGGGGGCCAACACCTGCTCAAACACCTGCAACAAATCGCTTTGCCGGGTCGTCAAGCTGAGCAAGGTACCCAGCAACACGGTACAAAACAGCCGCAAGGCGCTGGCCACGCCCAACCACAGCTGCCCGGTGTAGGCGTGAAAAGCCGCCACCAGCGCCCCCACCACCCACACCCCAACAAGCAATTTGCGGCCAGCGGCCGCAGCCGCCCCCAACGACAACCACAGCACTGCGCAAGCCACCGCAGCTGCGCCCAACACCGCCACGTGCTGAACCGCGAACAAAGCCGTGCCTGCACCGGCCAAACACAGCAGCTTCCAGCCGGCCGGCACGCGGTGCAACCAGGTGGTGCGTTCACTGTAAAGGCTGCGCATGGCGTGTGTTCAGCCCACGTCACCCAACAGCACAGCCTGCGTGCGCCGGGACACATCTGCCTCATAGGCCGCACACACCTCGCGTCCGGGCCCATCGGCCCGCACCTGGCCTTGGTCGAGCCAAATCACCCGTTCAAAACCGCGCACATGCTCCAACACATGGGTCGACACCATCACCTGCTGGCTTGCCTGGTCAATTTCGCGCTGCAACAGGGCCTGTCCGGGCAGATCGAGGCTGGCGAAGGGTTCGTCCAGCAGCAACACGCGCGGCGCCGCAATCAACAAGGCCAGCCAGCACACATGTTGACGTTGACCTTGGCTCAACCCCCCTATGGCACGCTCAGCCCAGGCAGCCAGCCCTCGGGCGGCCAACCAAGCGCGCACCTGGGCCTGGGCTTCGCGCCGTGGCACACCAGCGGCATGCACGCCCAGCGCCAACTCCTCCTCCACGGTCGGAAAAATAATCTGCTCGTCCGGGTTTTGAAACATCATTCCCACCACCAGGGCGTTTTTTCCATTCAGCTGCGGTGCGTCACCCCCCACCCGCACCTGCCCGGCCTGGGGCAGGTCCAGCCCGCAAATCAAGCGAAACAAGCTGCTTTTGCCGGAACCGTTGTCGCCAATCAAGCCAATGCGGGGTTCTCGAAGCGCAAGGTTCAAGTTTTCAAACACCTGGGTGTTGCCGCGTTTCAGCCGAACCCCTTGCAGCTCTATGGCAGGTGCGGCGCCTTCGGATGGGCGGTTGGGCTGAGTGCTGGCGGTCTTGAACACGAAAGATCTGTGGGCAACTGTTCGAACAGTGGACGATTATGACTGGACAGACCCACAAGAACCCTGACATCACCCCTGCCTTTGCCGCACAATGGAAGCCAGTGCGTGCAACGCAAAAAAGTCATGCAAACACCGCCACTTGAAGCCACCACCATGAACGAGTTCTCGACCCCACACCATTGCAGAACCGATGCACCGGCACCCCAGGTTGCCCGCCACTGGGTGCGCCGCACCGCCTGGGCAGGGGCCCTGGTGACCGCCCTTGGGCTGGGCGGCTGCGCGGTTGAAGTGGAAAACCGGCAGGCCAGCCAAGAACTGGCACGGCAGGCCCTGCCACAGGGCTCTGCTTTGGCCGGCTGGCAGGTGTTTCAAGACAAATGCCTGCAATGCCATGGCCCAGACGCCACCGGCACCGCCCGAGCGCCCAGTTTGCTGCAGCGCATGCAAACTGTAGGACTCCAGCAATTTGGCAACTTGGTGCTGCTGCGTTACGACTGGGGGCTGCCGGCGGGCGAGAAGGCCAGCCCTGCCATGCCCGCCTGGCAAACCGACCCTCGCGTCAAAACCCATGTGCAAGATTTGTATGTCTATTTGGCGGCACGGTCCAGCGGCGCGCTGGGGCCCGGCAAACCGGCACCCTGATCAGGCCTGCGGAACCGGCCAGTTCAGCAATTCGGCCAAGCGGCAGGTCACCCAAAGCGCCTCTGCGGGGCTCAGGGCGGTGCCATCGGCCTCCAGGCCCAGGCGCATTTTGTGCAAAACGTCGGCTTCGGTCACGCCCAGCTTCACCAACAGCTCAGAAGCGGGGTCGGTCAGCATCTGTGCCATGTCTTCGCACAATTCGTAGCGCTGCAAAATCTCGGCCAAGGGCAGGCTGGGTTTGACCTTGCCAGGCTGCAAAAACAGCTCGGTGAAGCTGGGCGGCACGTGAATCTGGTTGTCTTGCATGTCAGCAACCCAGGCGGGCGTGTTCTTCTTGCAGTTTTTGTTTTTTGTGGGCAATCTGGTCTTGTCGCTTGGCCGAGACTTGCTGGCGGCTGCGGCTGTCCTGCTCGGCCATGTCTTCCAGCAAACGCTGGCAGCGGGCTTGGTGTTTGGCCGCAGCCTTGGCCCGTTTGGCGGCCGCCTCCTGGGTCTCGGTCACATCCACCGCCGCCGCTTTTTTGGCTTGGGCGGCACCTTGTTCAGCCAGCTTGACCTGCTGCTCAAACTTCAGCCCGGCGGGCACTTGCTCGATCCGGTCGATCAAGGCCTGGTGGGTTTGGCAATGGTCGCGCGACCAAAACAAGCCCCCACTGTAGGTTTTGCACCGGTACAGCGGATCGGCCAGCGCACCACCGGCCGCGCACACCAGCCATGCACCCACCAAGCCGATTTGAACGGCGCGAACGAATCCGTTTTTTACAGTTGCAGTCATGCCCCTCCCTGGGTTGCGCACCGGCGCAGCGTTCACAAAATATACCGCGACAAGTCTTCGTTTTTGCTCAAAGCACCCAGTCGCGCATCCACATAAGCCGCGTCCACGGTCACGGTTTGACCGCAGAGCTTGGCCGCGTCAAAACTCACCTCATCCAACAGGTGCTCCATCACCGTGGACAAGCGGCGTGCACCGATGTTTTCGGTGCGCTCGTTCACCTCGTAAGCAATGTGGGCCAGGCGGGTGATGCCCTCGGGCGTGAAATCCACGGTCACCCCTTCGGTTGCCAGCAGGGCCTGGTACTGGCGTACCAAACTGGCGTGGGTTTGGGTCAAGATGGCTTCAAAGTCTGCCACCGACAGGGACTGCAACTCCACCCGGATAGGGAAACGACCCTGCAACTCCGGAATCAAATCGCTGGGTTTGCTGAGGTGGAAAGCACCGCTGGCAATGAACAGAATATGGTCGGTTTTGATCGGACCGTACTTGGTGGACACCGTGGTGCCCTCAACCAAAGGCAGCAAGTCGCGCTGCACGCCCTGGCGTGACACCTCACCGGTGCTCTGCCCTTCGCTGCGGCTGGTGACCTTGTCGATCTCGTCAATGAAGACAATGCCGTTTTGCTCGGCGTTTTGAATCGCCTGCAATTTGATGTCGTCTTCGTTGACCAACTTGGCGGCTTCCTCATCAATCAGCAGCTTTTTGGCCTCGGCAATTTTGAGCTTGCGGGTTTTTCGCTTGCCCGCATTGAACTGGCTGAACATGCCACGCAGCTGCTCGGCCATGTCTTCCATGCCGGCCGGGGTCATCACCTCCATCTGAGCCTGCACAGCGGCCAGGTCCAGCTCGATCTCTTTGTCGTCCAGCTGCCCCTCGCGCAACTTTTTGCGGAACACCTGGCGCGCGGTGCTGTTGGGCGCAGGGTCGTGGTCTGCGGTGCGGGCCACGGGGATCAGCACGTCCAGAATCCGGTCCTCGGCGGCGTCCTCAGCGCGCATGCGCACCTTGGTCATTTCAGTTTCGCGGGTTTGCTTCACCGCCATGTCGGCCAGATCGCGGATGATGGCATCCACATCTTTGCCCACGTAGCCCACCTCGGTGAACTTGGTCGCCTCCACCTTGATGAAGGGCGCTTGGGCCAGCTTGGCCAGGCGACGCGCAATCTCGGTCTTGCCCACCCCGGTGGGGCCGATCATCAAAATGTTTTTGGGGGTGATTTCGGGGCGCAGTTTGGGGTCCACCTGCTGGCGGCGCCAGCGGTTGCGCAGGGCAATGGCCACGGCGCGCTTGGCGGCGTTCTGGCCAATGATGTGGGCGTCCAATTCGGACACTATTTCTTGGGGGGTCATCGCAGACACGGCTTACAGCACCTCAATGGTGTGGTTCATGTTGGTGTAAATGCACAGTTCACCAGCCACTTTGAGCGACTCGCGCACGATCTGCTCGGCACCGAGTTCGGTGTGATCCAGCAAGGCCTTGGCGGCCGATTGGGCGTAAGCCCCGCCCGAACCAATGGCCACAATGCCGTGCTCGGGCTCCAGCACGTCGCCGTTGCCGGTGATGATCAGGCTGGCGGTTTTGTCGGCCACGGCCAGCATGGCTTCCAGGCGGCGCAGCACGCGGTCGGTGCGCCAGTCTTTGGTCAATTCAATGGCGGCGCGCACCAAGTGGCCTTGGTGCTTTTCCAGCTTGGCCTCGAAGCGCTCGAACAGGGTAAAGGCGTCGGCGGTGGCGCCGGCAAAACCCGCCAGCACCTGATCGCGGTAAAGCTTGCGAACCTTGCGCGCCGTGCCTTTTACAACAATGTTGCCCAGGGTGACTTGGCCGTCGCCACCAATGGCCACCTGCACGCCCTGCGGCGTTTGACGGCGCACGCACACAATGGTGGTGCCGTAGAAAATCGAAGAATCGTTGTGTTCCATGCTCAGTATTGTCGCAGGCGCACGGGAACCGCCTCGTCAATACCGACCACATGAAAGAACACGGCCACGATGCGGCTCACCTCGACCAGCTCGACCACACGGCCCT
Organism: Pseudomonadota bacterium; assembly: GCA_039798985.1. Taxonomy (GTDB): domain Bacteria; phylum Pseudomonadota; class Gammaproteobacteria; order Burkholderiales; family Burkholderiaceae_C; genus JBDKEX01. Next base: position 8,220 of record JBDKEX010000059.1, read on the forward strand.
GGGCCATGGCCCCCAACAACCACTGCAAAAGGCTGCCCGCAGCCGGGAAATCGATGCGTTTGAGTTCGGTGCAGTCCACCCGCAGGGGCTGGTTGGCAGGCGTGTCTCCCAGGGCTTGCTGCAAGGGGTGAAGCACGGCCACCAATTCGCCGCGCAAGGCGCCCTGCAAGCTGGCGGTGCCTGGCAACGGGGCTTCTGGCTTGGCCCCCCTTTCGCCAAAAGGCAGGGGCTCGGTGTGCAGCTGGGTGTCTCCCACCATGGCCGGCCACTCCAGAACGTCCAAACCACCCAGCTGCGTCACCAACTGCGTGATCGGTTCGGCCGCAGCGGGCGAAGGCACTTGCCCGGCCACAGCCTCGGCCGCCTCAAACTGGCAAGCAGGCAGCACCCATTCTGGGGGCAACACGCCGTAGGTTACGCAAAAATCCAGTGCAGCCAAATCGAATTCATCGCTGCGACGCATCAAACGCAACAAAGCCAAACGCAGCTGCCACCAAATCGGGTCGTTCTCACGCCGACCCGAAGGCGTGCTGGCCATGAGCCGGCGGCGCAACACGCCCGCCCCCTCAAACACAAACACCACCGGCATGGCCAGCCAGTGGTTCACCACCGACAACAAGGCGGTGGCGGCATCCAGGTCAGCAGACAGCAGATCGCTCCAGTCGATGCGCTTGTTGGCGCCGCAGGTGTTCAGGTAAGCGGCCAGGGCTTTCACGGCCGCCACATCGAGCACCAATGGGCAGGTCCAAAGGGTGGCCACCACCCGGTCTGGCACCGGCCCGGCCGCCGGTGGCGCTGAAGAGACGCTGGGCCAGCGCGGCGCGCGTCGGCCAAACTGCGCGGCATAATCGGCCGCCGTTTCTTCAAACGCATCGATGCGCCCGTTCGCGTAAAACACATCCATCAAGGCCAACCAAGCGTCACTGGCCTTGGGCGAGTTCACTTCCTGAGCAATCACGGCGCGCAAACCCGCTTCGGCCTGAACGTCATCGCCGTTGGCAAAACGGACTGCCGCGTCTTCCAAACCCGGCGAAAAGGCGAGCATTTCGGGCGGGGGCGGGCCCGCACTGGCACTGGCGGTCAAACCCCCAGGCTCGGTGCCGCCGGACACCATGTCGATGGGAAGCGTGGACAGCAGCGAGCGATCGCGCAGCATGTCCACTGGCGGAGTCGGGGCAACCAAACCCGCCCGGTCGCTCGGGGTGTAGGAGTCCGCACCCCAATCGGTCAACGCGGCGCGGGCCCCCAGGTGCCCAGGAACCGTAACCCCCCCGGTGTACGACCGCGGCACGGGCACCGCCTGGCCAATGGCGACCTTGGAAACAGAATCTTGGCCATCAGCGTCGCGTTTGCGCCACCAATGCTGGGACATTTGCGCTTCGATTTGCGCAATCTTCTCGATGGTTTTTTCTTTGCCTTCGTCGTCCGAACCGTCCGACTGCACAAAAGTGGAGGCGGCTGGCAGCGGCGTTTGAGCTTGCTGTTGGGCCTGGCGTTGCTGCAAAGCAGCGCGCAGCATGTCGAATTCGCGCTTGCGCACAAAATCGTTGCGGCGCTTGCGCTCAATAGCGGCTTTGAGCGCCAAACGGTCTTGTTCGGTGCCCGCGCCGGGCAAGGGGGACTCCAGCTCCGACCAACTGGTGGTCGGGTGCATCACAAAGCGCGCGACTTTGGACAGAAAGCCGCCGCCTGCGTCGCCTTTGCTCATACAGAACCGCCTTGGGCCCGAAAATCGGTCATCCGGTCGCGATCAATCACCAAACAGTTTTTGTTTCAACTCGCGGCGCTGTTGCGCCTCGATCGACAAGCTGGCCGTGGGGCGCGCCAGCAGGCGGCCCACGCCTATGGGTTCACCGGTTTCGTCGCAGTAACCGTAGTCACCCCCATCAATGCGCGCGATCGATTGCTCGATTTTTTTGAGCAACTTGCGCTCACGGTCTCGGGTGCGCAATTCCAGCGCGTGCTCTTCTTCAATGGTGGCGCGATCGGCCGGGTCGGGCACCACCACCGTGTCCTCACGCAGGTGTTCGGTGGTTTCACCGGCGTTGACCAGAATGCCATCCTTGAGTTGCTGCAACTTGCGCTTGAAAAAAGCGAGTTGCACATCGTTCATGTATTCAGCGTCTGGCATGGCCAGCACGTCTTCATCTGTCAACTGTTCCAGTGGCTTGGTTTTCCAGCTGTTGGCCAGTTTGGGGTCTTTGCGCACAGGGGCTTGCACGGTGGGCGTCATCACACGTTCGGTACTGGGAAAATAAGAGGCTTTGGCCGCGTCAGGGGCATGCGAAGGCGCCACCACTTGCGAGGTTTGGGCTTGCATGGCCTGTTTAACGGCACGTTTGTTGACACTGGGCACCAACACTTCGCTTCCAGCCTTGAGCACAGGCGCTGCCGGTGCGGGTTTGGCGCCAGCGGCCGCTTTTTTGGGGGCAGCTTCGGCCACGGCGGGAGCCTTGGCGGTTTTGCTGCGTGGCTGAGCAGGGGCTTTCACAACGAATCTCCTGTTGGTGCCGGTTGTCGGCGGGTCTTGACCACTGTTATAACCGTTTTAAGCGCCCCGGGGCACTCAAAACGGCGGCGCGATTGTATCGCGCTGAACCCCGCCACCGGCTTGCACGCGGTGCACTGGGTCAGACAAGGCTATGCTCGAGGCCTTGAACCAGGATGTCGCGTGGCAAATCAATGCCTATGAACACCATTTTGCTGACGCGCGGTTCGCCGGGTTTCCATTCAGGGCCCAAGTCTGAACCCATCAACTGGTGCACCCCCTGGAAAATCACCTTGCGGTCGGTGCCTTTCATGTTCAACACCCCTTTGTAGCGCAGCATTTTGGGGCCGTACACCTGGACGATGGCCCCCAAAAAATCCTCCAGCTTGGCCGGATCGAAAGGGCGTTCGGCACGAAACACAAAACTCTTGACGTCATCGTCATGGTGGTGATGGTGGCCGTGCCCGTGGGACGGGTGATCGCAATGTTCCCCGTGCTGGTGCGGGTGTTCATGCGGGTGGGCGGCATGGTCGTGGTCATGCTCGCAGTGCCCATGCCCGTGGTCGCAATCGCTGTGATCGTGGTGATCGTCTTCGGCCTTGAGGAAGTCCGGGTCGATATCAAGTTTGGCGTTGAGGTTGAAGCCGCGCAAGTCCAGCACTTTGGCCAAAGCCACCTGCCCGAAGTGCGCCGTCTCGATCGGGGCGCGCGGGTTCATGTGTTTGAGGCGATGGGTCAGAGCGTCCAGTTCGGCCTCGCTCACCAATTCGGCTTTGCTGATGAAAATTTGATCGGCAAACCCCACCTGGCGGCGGGCTTCTTGGCGGTCGTCAAGTTGTTGTTGGGCGTGTTTGACATCCACCAAGGTGATGATTGAGTCGAGCAAATAGCTCTCGGCCACTTCATCGTCCATAAAAAAAGTTTGCGCCACCGGGCCAGGGTCGGCCAGGCCCGTGGTTTCAATGACGATGCGCTCAAAGTCCAGCAGGCCCTTGCGCTTCTTGGCGGCCAGCAACTGCAAGGTGGTGCGCAAGTCTTCGCGAATGGTGCAGCACACGCAACCGTTGCTCATCTGGATGATTTGCTCTTCGGTGTCAGACACCAAAATGTCGTTGTCGATGTTTTCTTCACCGAACTCGTTTTCGATGACCGCTATTTTTTGCCCGTGCGCTTCGGTGAGCACCCGCTTGAGCAGGGTGGTTTTGCCAGCGCCGAGAAAACCGGTGAGGATGGTGGCGGGAATGAGAGCCATGTGAGTGATCTGCCAGTGAACGGGTAATGAAACAGTGTAGATGAGGCGTCAAGCCCCAGGGGGCCGGGTCACGGTTTGCGAATCAGCACCAAGCCCTTGAGGTACTCGCCTTCCGGGAAAGCCAGGGTCATGGGGTGGTCAGGCGCACCTCCGTGGCGGCCCACCACGGCGGCATCCACGCCCGCGTCGGCGCCCGCCCCCGCCACAATTTTGTGGAACAGTTCCACGCCTATGCCACCCGAACACGAATAGGTGAACAGCACACCGCCGGGGTTGAGCAGTTGCAAGCCCAGGCGGTTGATGTCTTTGTAGGCGCGTGCAGCGCGTTCGGCATGGGCCACAGTGGGGGCCAGTTTGGGCGGGTCCAGCACAATCGCATCAAAGCGCCGGCCCTGCGCCAAAAACGCGCGCAAACTCGCGTTCACGTCAGCATCCATAAAAGTGGTGCGGCCGGTGTCAAAACCGTTCAAAGCCACGTTGTGCCGGGCGCGTTCGATGGCCGGGCCCGACGAGTCGATGGAGGTGACATGGCCCGCCCCACCGGCCAGCGCGGCCACCGTAAAACCGCCGGTGTAGCTGTAGCAGTTGAGCACCTGCTGGAAGCCCAGCTTGCGGGTCCAGGCCGCACACGAAGCACGGCTGTCGCGCTGGTCCAGGTAGAAGCCGGTTTTGTGCCCGGTGGCAATGTCCAGCGCCAGCTGCCATTGGTGTTCGCGCAGCACAAGTTCGGTGGGGCCGCTGCCACGCAGCCAGCCGGTCACGGGCGGCAAGCCCTCCAGCGTGCGAGATGAAGCGTCGGATCGTTCATACAAACGATCCAGACCCGTGACTTCCAACAAAGCGTCGGCCAATGCATTTTTCCACCGCTCCACGCCGCAGCTGGTGAACTGGGAGACCAAGGTGTCGCCGTAACGGTCGACCACCAACCCAGGTAGGCCATCGGATTCGCCATGCACCAGACGCACGCCGTCGCTTTCAACGGCCAAGCGCTGGCGCAAGGCCACCGCATCGCGCAGCCGTTGCGTCAAAAAGGTTTTATCGATCCGCTGGGACTCATCAAAACTCCACGCCCGCGCCCTGATTTTTGACGTGGGTGAACAAGCCGCCCACGCCAGGAACTGGCCGTCGTGGCTTTCAATGCGCACCGTTTCACCCGCGTCGCCCCCGCCTTTGGCCACCGCACCGTCAAACACCCAGGGGTGGCGGCGCAGCAACGATTTTTCTTTACCCGGTTTGAGCTTGAGTGTTTTCATGGGGCGGTATTGTCACCGCTTGGCCACCGCAGGGGGTGAATCAAGGCTTGAGGTAGACAAACCCCTCTTTGGCCTGCAAGCGGGCCACCTCGGCCACGCCCGAAGGAACGACCCGGGCCTCCATGGCCAGCCGGTCCTTGGCAATGTTGCGGTCGGTGAGCGTGTTGTCGCATGCCAAAAACTCCACCCCCATGTTGGCCAAGTCGCCCACGGCCCCCGCGAACAACGCGCCAGAAGGGGTTTTGGCGCCCTCCAGCAAAAAGTCCACCCCCTCGCCGTGACCGACCACCACTATTTTGGTTTTTGGGTCGGCCCGCAGGTGGTAGCGGATGTTGACCATGGCTTTGGCCGCCTGAGCCAAGCCATCGCTGAGGTGGTAGACCACTTTGGTGTCGGCCCAGGTATTGCCGCACACGAGCGCACCCCACAATGCAGCTGTCCATGCGATTCGGTTCATGCGGCACTCCTGTTGTACGTGTTGACCAAAGTGCCTACTGTAGCTTTTTGGCCTTGGCGCGTGGGTGTGCGGCTTCGTAGGCCTTGGCCAGGTGCTGAAAATCGAGCCGGGTGTACACCTGTGTGGTCGAGATGTTCTGGTGCCCCAAAAGCTCTTGCACGGCACGCAAGTCGCCACTGGACTGCAAGACGTGACTTGCAAAACTGTGCCGCAGCATGTGCGGATGCACCGGCGTGGCCAACCCCGCTTGTACTGCACGGTTTTTGAGCAACCCCCTGAGGTGCTGTGGCGTCAAACGCTGCCCGTGCCGCCCAATGAACAGCGCAGGGTCAGACTGCGCCCAGGCACCGCGGCAGGTCAACCAAACTTGCAAGGCCTGCAAGGCCGCCTGGCCCACAGGCACCATGCGCCACTTGCTGCCCTTGCCCAGCACGTGCGCCTCGCCGCCCACCATGTCCACCCAACCACGCGCCAGCGCGCTGGCCTGCACGTCCAAATCCCGCAATTCGCTGATGCGCAATCCACTGCTGTAGAGCAGCTCCACCAAACAGCGGTTTCGCGCCTCGTGTACCGGGTCTGCCTCCGCCTGTTGGTGGCTGGCCAGCACCAGAGCGTCTTCTACATTGAGGGCTTTGGGCAAGGGTTTGCCAGCCTTGGGGGCTTTAACCCCCAGCACCGGGTGGCGTTGCACCCAACCCTGCTGCCCCAACCAGTGGTAAAAGCCGCGCCAGCAGGACAACACCAGCGCAATCCCGGAGGGGCTGCGCCCCGCACCGTGCAACTGCGCCACCCAACGGCGCACATGTGTTTCCTGCACGTCGGTCAAGGCCAGTTGGTGTTGCTGGGTCAATCGCTGCAAATGCTGCAGGTGCTCGGCGTACAGCACCAGGGTGCGTTCGGCCAAGCGCTTGTCCACCCGCGCATGGGTCAGGTAGGCGGCCACCCAATCGGGGTTGGATGGCACAGCGGGTGGGGCAGGGTCAAGCGCCATGGGCCGGCGAACCGGTATGGGCGGGCCTCAGGCGGGTCAACGCGGCGCTGGCCAGTTCGCCAATCCGCTCCAAAAAGTCGGTGCCCATGGAGGCATGGAAGCGCTGCGCCTGGTCTGAGGCAAGCACCAGCAGGCCAAAGGCAGGTTCCACCGCTGAGGGGCGCAAAGCGATCAAAGCAATGGACGCTGCGGCTCCGGGTTGCGCCAGCCAAGTCACGGCCTCCAGCCCAGGGTTGGGGCCGCAGTACGGTTGTGTCAACGACGAGGCGAAGGCTTGGGCTTGGTCGCTGGCCCCCTGAGCGAAGGCTTGGTTGCTGTGTTCAGACGCCACGCCCCACACCTTGATCGCCACCTGTGGCACCTGAAAATACGACTCCACCAGCCGCGCCAATTGTTCGGGCACATCGGCAGCTTCGCGGGTTTGCAACAGGGCCAGGGTCCAGTCTTGCAGGCGGTCGGCAATCGCCACATTTTCCTGTCCAAAGCGAATCATCTCTGCTGCTTTCAGCTCCAGCGCGCGGATTTTGTCGCGCAGCAGCTCGGCCTGGCGCTCCTGCAAGCTGACCGCGCGGTGACCGTGCGGGCTGGTGAGCTGCACGGCAGCCAACAATTCGGCATGGCGTTCAAAAAAATCGGGGGTATTGACCAAAAAATGGGCAATATCGTCCTCGGTGATGGGTGGAATGTCATTCATGTGGAGGGTTCCAGTAACAAAGGGACGTCTATGGCGCCCTCAAACACGGTTTCGGCGGGGCCGGTCATCAGCACGGGGGCGGTCAGGTCTTGCAAACCACGCCATTGGATGGTCAACAACCCGCCGCGGGCTTGCACATCGACGGTTTCGTCCAGCCAGCCCAGGCGTATGCCGGCCACCACAGCAGCGCAGGCACCGGTGCCGCAGGCCAGGGTTTCGCCGGCGCCCCGCTCGAACACCCGCAAACGCACCTGCCGGCGGCTGAGCACCTGCAAAAAACCCGCATTCACCCGGCGCGGGAAAGCCGCGTGGTGCTCAATCATGGGGCCCCATTCGGCCACGGGTGCGGTGTCCACATCGTCCACCCTGAGCACGGCGTGCGGGTTGCCCATAGACACCACCGCCACGGGGGCCACGCCACCCCCGACCAGTGGCAAAGGCCACTGCTGCCAGTCACGCTGCGGTTGCGCCACCAACCCTCTCGGGTCAAACGGAATTTGCGGCAGGTCGAACACCGGCGCCCCCATGTCCACGGTCACGCGGCCATCGTCATTGAGTTTCAGCACCATGCGCCCGGCCTGGGTCTGCACCCGCACGGTGCGCGATTGGGTGAGCCCGTGCTCGTGCACATACCGAACAAAACAGCGGGCCCCGTTGCCGCAGTTTTCCACCTCGCCGCCGTCCGCGTTGTGGATCACGTATTCAAAGTCCACCTCGGCCGAAGGCGCAGCACGCACGGTGAGTATCTGGTCCGCACCCACGCCGAAATGGCGATCTGCCAAGTAACGGTATTGCGCTGGGGTCAGGTGAAAGCGGTCGCGCGTTTCGTCCAGCACCACAAAATCGTTGCCGGCGCCCTGCATTTTGGTGAATGGGATTCGCATGCCGGCATTATCGGGCAGGGCGGCCCAGGCCGGAATTCAATGCGCCGGTTCGGCCATGAACATTTCCACACGGCGGTTGCGGGCGCGCCCTTCGGCGGTGTCGTTGCTGGCCAAGGGTTCGCGCGAACCCCTTCCTTCCACCCCCACCACAGCCGCAGAAACGCCGCGCGCTGTGAGGTAGTCCCGCACACCCGCTGCTCGGTTGACCGAAAGCGGGTTGTTGATGGCGTCAGAACCGGTGCTGTCGGTGTGGCCCACAATCGTCAGCCTGGCGCTCGGGTTTTTAACCAACCCCTGGGCAAAGGTGTCCAAAATCGGGCGAAAGTTCGGTTTGATGTCAGCCCGGCCCACGTCAAACGACACATCACTCGGAATGTTCAGCTTGAGCTGGTTGTCGGCGGTTTGGGTCACTTCCACACCGGTGCCACGGGTGCTGGCTTCCATTGCACGCTTTTGCTCTTCCATGCGGGTGGACCACATGTGCCCACCCACTGCCCCCACGCCAGCACCAATGGCCGCGCCGCGCACCATGCCTTTGCCGCCGCCGCTCACGGCGCCCAGCACTGCACCAGCCACCGCCCCCACCGTGGCGCCTTTGGACGTGCCCGCGCGCTGATCCTCCGACATGTTGGCGCAACCCGCCAGCGTCAGCACCACCAGACCCCAAACCCCAACAGAAACAGCACGCATCGCAACCCCCTCAAATGAATGCAAACATTATCGACCCGCCCCGGGCCAACGTGGCGTGATCGGCAAACTCTGTTACAGACGATTACCATTGGACACAAACGTTGCAACCGCAACCGCCCCCAGGAGTCCCCTCGAATGGTTCGCCCCACCCAACGGCCCCACGCCCCACGCGATGTTGCGCCTTTGCGCCCTGCCGCCACCCTGCTTTTGCTGCGCGACACGCCGCAAGGGTTTGAGGTGCTGATGACGCGCCGTTCTGCCAGCGCCAGCTTCGCCCCCGGGGCCTATGTGTTTCCAGGTGGCGGCATCGACGCTGCCGACCAGGCCGCTCATGCCTTGGCCCACAAACGCCCCGGCCAAAGCCACGCCCACCTGACCCAGGCCTTGGCTGCGATTCGTGAAAGCTTTGAGGAACTGGGCCTGCTACTGGCCCGACACGCAGACGGGCGTTGGGCCAACGCCAACGACATTGCCACCCTGAACCGCCAAGCCCCTTTTTACGAGCAGTGCGAGCGGCACGGCATGCAACCTGCGGCCGATCAGGTGTTTCTGCTGGCCCACTGGATCACCGACCGAGACCTGCCGCGGCGTTTTGACGTGCCCTTTCTGGTCGCCCGCATGCCCGAAGGCCAAACCCCGGTGGCCGACGAAACCGAACAGTTCGAACCCGTGTGGGTACGCCCGGCCGATGCCTTGGCGCGGCACGCGGGCGGCGATTTTTACATGATCTTTCCCACCGTTCGGACACTGGAACGCCTGCGCGCCCACCATCGGGTTGACGAAGTGCTGAACGCCTGTGCCGCCACCGAAGCGCCTCTGTGGACCAGTTGCCCACGGGCGGGCTGGCTCCAAGGCCAGGAGGCACGTTACATGGAACACGAAGCGCCCTATGGCGAGCTGGCCTTGACCTGCCCCGACGGCCAAATGGCGCACCACCTGGACTGGCAAAGCGATCACGCCGTTACCTTGCTCAAAAACGTGCAACGCCTGACCGCGCCCAACCCCGGCTTCATGACCGGGCCGGGCACCAACAGCTATTTGGTGGGCGCACCGGGTGCAGGTTACATTGCCATTGACCCCGGGCCAGACGAGCCCGAGCACATCGATCGCTTGTGGCGGGCGGCGGGCGGCGACATCCGCCACATCGTCTGCACCCATTCCCACCCCGACCACTCGCCGGGTGCGAACCGTTTGCAAAGCCTGGGCAACCCCCACAACAACACGCCCGCGCCCGTATGGGGCCTGGCCAGCGCCCCCACCGCCCGCGCCAACAGCCAGTTCACACCCGACCGAACCCTGGCCGACGGTGCGCGGCTGACCCTGCGCCACCCCGACGGCACCACCCACACCCTGATGGCGGTGCACACCCCCGGCCACGCAGCCAACCACCTCTGCCTGGTGCTTGAAGAAGACGGCCTGCTCTTCAGCGGCGACCACATCCTCAACGGCAGTACCACGGTTATTGACCCGCCCGACGGCAACATGGACGCCTACCTGCATTCGCTGGACAAACTGCACGAGGCCTGCCACCAACACGGAATCGAGTTCATCTTGCCCGCGCACGGCTACGTGCTGGGCGAAGCGGCCGCGGCCATCAGTCAGCTCAAACAACACCGCTTGAAGCGCGAAGCCAAGATCGCCGCCGCCATGCAAGCCCTGCCCCACGCCACCCCCGACGACTGGGTGCGCCTGGCGTACGACGATGTGCCAGAGCGCCTGTGGCCGGTGGCCAAGCGGTCGTTGCTCGCACATGTGGAGCGGATTCAATCGCTGGGAGGTTTCAATGGTTGATGCCGCAACCGCAGGCGAACGCCTGGCCAAACGGGTGGCAACCCTGCGCGGCTGCTCACGGGCCGATGCAGAACGCCTGATTGAAGGCGGTTGGGTGCAAATCAACGGTGTGGTGGCCGATGACCCCGCCCGCAGGGTGCAGCAAGAAACCATCACCATTGCCCCCAACGCCCAAGCAGAACACTTGCAACCCTTGACCCTGCTGTGGCACAAACCCGTGGGCGTGGCGCTGGCCGCCGACCAACCCTTGGCCGGCCTTTTGCCACCCAGCCAAGACCTACGGCCCTGGCATTTGAAGCACCTGCGCTGCCTCAGCCCCATGCCCGCCGCCAGCAGCGGCCTGGCCGTCTTCGCTCAAAGCCCCGGCGTCATGCGCGTGCTGCAAGAAGACGGCCCGCTGCTCGAACACGAGTGGATGCTGGACCTTGCCAGCGCCGTTGTGCCCGAACAGCTGCAAACACTGGACAAACAAAAAGTGGACTTGGCTTGGGGGCCACGCACGCCCACGCTCAAACTCAGCGTCAGCAGCCAAAGCGCCGAACGCACCCGGCTGCGCCTGGCCATCAAAACCTACAC
>JBDKEX010000060.1:0-2975 GCA_039798985.1 Pseudomonadota bacterium
CGGCTGATGGTGGATTCGTGCAGGCCGAGTTCGTCGGCAATTTCGCGCAGCACCAGGGGGCGCATGGCCAGTTCGCCGTGCAGAAAAAAATTGCGTTGCCGCTCCACGATCGCGGATGACACGCGCAAGATGGTGTCGAACCGTTGCTGGATGTTTTTGATGAACCAGCGGGCCTCTTGCAGGCGTTGTTGCATGCCCAGGGCGTTGTCGCCTTTTTGGCCGCGCATGGCGTTGGCGTAGATGTCCTGCACCCGCAAGCGGGGCATCACCTCGGGGTTGAGCTGCACCTTGAAGTTGCGCCCCGCGGCAGTAACGATCACATCGGGCACCACCAAGTTGCGTTCCAAGTTGGCAAAGCGCCGGCCCGGTTTGGGTTCCAGCCGCGCGATCAGGCCCAGGGCGGCGCGGGCGGTGTCGTCGTCGCAGCCGCACAGAGTGCTAAGGCGTTTCACATCGCGCTTGGCCATCAGTTCCAGCGGCTGGTCGCACATGGCCAGGGCGGCTTGCGCGGCGGGGCTGTTGCGCAGGTCCAGGATCTGCAACCTCAGGCATTCGGCCAGGTTGCGTGCCCCCACCCCGGTGGGTTCCATGTGTTGCAGCCAATGCAGGGCGGTTTGCAGCCACTGTTGCAGCTCGTCCAGGCGGTCCAGCCGTTGCGGGTCGCCCAGGCGCCGTTGGGTGTGGGCTTCTTGTTGGCGCAACAGGGCTTCGGCCAACTCGTGCAGTGGCTCGTCCAAATAGCCGTCTTCGTTGAGCGATTCGATCAAAAAGTACAGCGTGGCCCGTTCGTCGTCATTCAGGCGCAGGCCCAGCGCCTGTTCGTGCAGGTGCGCATGCAGGGTGATGTGCTCGCTGGCGAGCTCGGCGGCACTGGCGGTTTCGTCGTCGTCGCGGGCACCGTTGCGGGGTGGGGCATCGCCGCCCCATTCGCTGTCGTCGGGGCGCATGTCCACCGAGCCGTCGCCTTCCCAGCTTTCATCGACCGGCGTGGACTCTTCGGGTGCGTCGGCGGTGTCTGCGGGGGTGCTGAAGTCGGTGGACCGCTCGGCCACTTGATCGCCCAGGCTCACCGGCGCGTCGGTTTGCTCCAGGCCAAAGGCCTCGCGTTCGGCCTGTTCGGCATCGCGTTCCAAAAAGGGGTTTTCGTCGAGCATTTGCTCGACTTCCTGGGCCATTTCCAACGTGCTCAATTGCAACAGCCGGATCGACTGCTGCAGCTGGGGCGTGAGCGCGAGGTGTTGTGAAACCCGAAGTGACAGGCCTTGTTTCATGCGGTCTGTGTCACATCTTGAAGTGTTCGCCGAGGTAAACGCGGCGCACGTCGGTGTTTTCCACAATGTCGGCGGGTTTGCCCTGGGCCAGCACGCGCCCGTCGCTGATGATGCAGGCGTGGTCGCAAATACCGAGGGTTTCGCGCACGTTGTGGTCGGTGATCAGCACGCCTATGCCGCGCGCTTTCAAGAAGCCGATGATGCGCTGGATTTCGATGACCGCGATCGGGTCCACGCCTGCAAAGGGCTCATCGAGCAAGATGAAGCGCGGGTTGGTGGCCAGGGCGCGCGCAATTTCCACGCGGCGGCGTTCGCCCCCGGACAAGGCGGGCGCGGGAGTGTCGCGCAGGTGGGTAACGTGCAGTTCCTGCAAGAGATTGTCCAGCCGCTGCTCAATGACCGCAGCGCTCAGGGCCCGGCCGTTGTCGTCTTCTTGCAGCTCCAGCACGGCGCGGATGTTGTCGGCCACCGTGAGTTTGCGAAAAATAGAAGCCTCTTGTGGCAAATAGCCCAAACCCAAACGCGCACGGCGGTGGATCGGCAATTTTTCAATCCGTTGGCCGTCCAGGGTGATTTCACCCGCATCGGCCCGCACCAGGCCCACAATCATGTAGAACGATGTGGTTTTGCCCGCGCCATTGGGGCCGAGCAGCCCCACCACCTCGCCTGAATTGACAGCGAGCGTGACGTCTTTGACCACCAATCGGCTGCCATAGGCCTTTTGCAGGCCGCGCGCTTCCAGTCGGCTACCGGAGGCCTGTGTGCCACTCATCGCCGGGGCTCCAGGGTGGTGCTCGGCTTGAGGGGCGGGCGGTTGGCCTCGGGGGCCGGCGCAGGGGTGGGCCGGTTCGGCGTGATCATGGCGCGCACGCGGCCGGTGGGGTTGTTGGCCGTGGGGCTGGATTTGTCGCCGTCCACGGTGAACACCTCGGTTTGGCTGTTGTACACAATGACACTGCCCGTGGTTTCGTCGTTCAAGCTGGCGCCTTTGAAACGCCGCAACACGGCTTGCCCCGTGAACTTGACCGTGTCAGCCTGACTGTTGTATTCGATCAGCAGGGCTTGGCCTTCAATGAATTCATTGACCGCTTCGCGTTTTTGCCGAAAAAACGCGGGTTTACCCGAGGTGCCGGTGATGGTGCCGAACTGGTTGCCTTGCGCGTCTTGGCGCACCACCACCCGGTCACCCCGTATGACGATGCTGCCTTTGGTGATGACCACATTGCCCTGAAAGTCACTGGTCTTCTGGCCTTCGTCGTAGCGCAGGGCATCGGCCTCGGCGTTCATGGGCTGATCCCGGTCGGCACGCTCGGCCCAGGCAGGCGCGATGACAAGCGCTGCGCACAGGGCAATCAACCAACGCGCGCGTCGAGAAAAAAATGAAAAGTGGCAGCTGGGCATGGTCGTTCTGACAATCTGGGCGCAAGCCCGTGCCTTTTTCAAGGCACGGAAATTGCATTGCTTTGATTGTAGCGGCCTGCCCGTGGGTTCAACAACGCCAGCCCACAAGCGGGGCCGTGCGTTCAAGCGCCCAGGTCAAGCCTTGGGGGTTTGGGCAATCAGGGCGTTGGCCACCACCAGCGTGCGCGCGCCTTGGCCGGGCACCAAAAAGCGCCCCGCAATGCCCAAGGAAGGCGTTGCTTCTACCTGGTAGGCGTTTTGCAGCTGCGTGGCGCGTTTGGCCTTGTTGACCACGCCAAAGGA
>JBDKEX010000061.1:0-4376 GCA_039798985.1 Pseudomonadota bacterium
TAGTGCGCCTGTTTGCCGTGCTGTGGGCTGTGGGCCTGGGTGTTGCCTTGTTGGGTTTGTGGTGGTTTGAGCGTGATGGCAAGATGGCGACCTACGCTGCCATGGTTTTGTCTATGGGCACTGTGGCGTGGGCCGGTTTTGATTGGGGTCGAAATCGCTCACGCGGTCGGTGATCAGGCCGTCCAGCCCCAGTTCCGCAAGGCGGCAGGCGGTGGCAGCGTCGTTCACCGTGTAGCTCAGGGCGCGCAAGTGGTTAGCGTGGGCTTGGCTCAGCAATGCCGAGTCCCACAAGCTGTGGTGGGCCACAATGGCCGCGCAGTCCAGCTCCAGTGCTTTTTCTAGCCAACCTGTCCAAAGGGTGTCCAGCAAAAGGCCCCTGGGCAAGTTCGGCGCAACGGCTTGGGCCGCATCCAGCGCCAACGTCTGAAATGACGAGAGCAGCGGGTAGGGCGCACCGCTTTCCCTGGGCCACAACTCTTGGATCCGCTGGGCCACCACGGTGCCGGAGGCAATTTCTTGCCCGGGCGAGGGTTTCAATTCCAAATTGACCGCCAAACGGTGTTCCAGGCAATAGAGCAAGACGCTGTCCAGTGTGGGCAATGAGGCGCCCCCGTATTTTGGGCTGTGCCAACCCCCGGCGTCCAATGCCGACAGGTCTTTCCAAAAGGCGCTGGCCGCTGGGCCGTGGCCCGAGGTGGTTCGCTCCAAGGTGTCGTCGTGCAGCAGAAATGGCACGCCATCGGCGCTGAGCCGCACATCGCACTCAAACATGCGGTAACCGTGCTGGCACCCCAACGCAATCGCGGACAGGGTGTTTTCGGGCGCAAGCGAGCCAGCGCCCCGATGGGCAATCCAGAAAGGGTAGGGCCAAGGTTTCATGCCCTGCAAAGTGTGCGCCAAAAACCCGCTTTCGGCGTGGGCTGTTTGGGTTTCCCCCTGAATACAGCGTGTGTATGTTGCACTGCGGTAACATCGATAGCCCTGATCACAGGCCAAACGCCCCCTGAAATGAACGCGCCCACCCCGATCCAGCACTTGCTCGCCGCCGCTGATGAAGCGCCTCGCTTGCGCGAGATTCCGTACAACTACACCTCGTTTTCGGATCGGGAAATCGTTATTCGCTTGCTCGGGTCTCGCGCCTGGGACGTGCTTAACCAACTGCGGCAAGAGCGCCACACCGGCCGCTCGGCGCGTATGTTGTACGAGGTGCTGGGCGACATTTGGGTGGTCCAGCGCAACCCCTACCTCCACGACGACCTGCTGGACAACCCCAAACGCCGCGCCGCATTGGTGGAAGCCCTGGAGCACCGACTGACCGAGGTGGAGAAGCGGCGCCGCCCGCAAGAGGATGGCGAGCGCGATGCCTTGGTGGGTGAATTGCTGGTTTGTGCCCAGCAGGCTGTGCGGGACTTTGGCGCGGCCTTCAAAGACATGGCTGCTTTGCGCCACAAAGCCTCCAAGGCACTGCGCCGCTGCACAGCCAAAGACAACGTCAAGTTCGATGGCTTGAGCCGCGTCAGCCACGTGACCGACGCCACCGACTGGCGCGTGGAGTACCCGTTTGTGGTGCTGTGCCCAGACACCGAGGCCGAAATGGCGGGTTTGGTCAAGGCCTGCATTGAACTCGGGCTGACGATTGTTCCGCGCGGGGGCGGTACCGGTTACACGGGGGGGGCGATTCCGCTGACTTGGAAAAGCGCGGTCATCAACACCGAAAAACTGGAATCCATGACCGAAGTCGAGCTGATCGACCTGCCGGGCGTGGACCACAAGGTGCCCACCATCTGGACCGAAGCCGGTGTGGTGACCCAGCGTGTGGCCGATGCGGCCGAGCGTTCGGGGTTCGTGTTTGCGGTGGACCCCACCAGCGCCGAAGCTTCTTGTGTGGGCGGCAACATTGCCATGAACGCAGGCGGCAAGAAAGCCGTGTTGTGGGGCACTGCGCTGGACAACCTGGCCAGCTGGCGCATGGTCACGCCTAACGCCGAATGGCTGCAAGTGACCCGTGTGGCGCACAACCTGGGCAAGATCCACGATGCCGAAATGGCCAGCTTCGAGCTGCAGTACTTTCAGGCCGATGGCAAAACCCTGATCCGCACCGAACGGCTCGACATTGCGGGCAAAACCTTCCGCAAAGAGGGTCTGGGAAAAGACGTGACCGACAAGTTTTTGAGCGGTTTGCCGGGCGTGCAAAAAGAAGGTTGTGACGGGCTTATCACCAGCGCCCGCTGGGTGGTGCACCGCATGCCCGAGCACACCCGAACCGTGTGCCTGGAATTCTTTGGCAACCCCAAAGACGGGGTGCCGTCCATTGTGGACATCAAAGACTTTATGTTTGCCGAGCAAAAGCGCAGCGGTGTGCTGCTGGCCGGCCTGGAGCATTTGGACGACCGCTACCTTCGCGCCGTGGGTTACACCACCAAGAGCAAGCGCGGCGGCTTCCCCAAGATGGTATTGATTGGCGACATTGTGGGCGACGACCCGGACGCCGTGGCCCGCGCCACCAGCGAAGTGATTCGCCTGGCCAACGGTCGGTCAGGCGAAGGCTTTGTGGCCATCAGCGCCGACGCTCGCAAGAAGTTTTGGACCGACCGCAAAAAAACCGCTGCCATCAGCAAGCACACCAACGCCTTCAAGGTCAACGAAGACGTGGTGATCCCCTTGCCGCGCATGGGCGAATACACGCTGGGCATCGAGCGCATCAACATCGAACTCAGCCTGCGCAACAAAATCAAGCTGGCCCGGGAGTTGGAAGGCTTTTTCCTGCGTGGCAACCTCCCCCTGGGCAAGGTGGAAGAGGCGGCGGACATGCCCAGCCCCGAAACGCTGCAAGAACACACCGAGCGGGCCCTGGCGGTGGTGCGCGACACCCGCGACCTGTGGCAGCGCTGGATGGACGGCCTCGATGTTGTCCAACCCGACACTGGACGCACCTTTTTTGAGCAGCTGCAGGATTACAGCCTGCGTGCCAGCTGGAAAAACCAGATCCGTGAAGCCCTGCGCGATATTTTCACCGGCAGCGTGTTTGCGCCCGTGCAAGACGAATGCAAGGCCATCCACAAGCGCGTGCTCAAAGGTCGGGTCTGGGTGGCGCTGCACATGCATGCCGGCGACGGCAACGTGCACACCAACATCCCGGTGAACAGCGACGACTACGAAATGCTGCAAACCGCGCACGAAGCGGTGGGCCGCATCATGGTTTTGGCGCGCAGCCTGGACGGCGTGATTTCGGGCGAGCACGGCATTGGTATCACCAAGCTCGAATACCTGACCGACGAGGAGTTGGCCCCTTTCGCGGGCTACAAGGCCAAGGTGGACCCCGAGGGCCGCTTCAACAAAGGCAAGTTGCTGCGCAGCAGCCCCTTGTTCGGGCAGGCCGACCAGCGCCAAGCCGACTTGAGCATGGCTTACACCCCCAGCTTCGGCTTGATGGGGTACGAGTCGCTCATCATGCAGCAAAGCGACATCGGCGCCATTGCCGATTCGGTCAAAAACTGCCTGCGTTGCGGCAAATGCAAACCGGTGTGCTCCACCCACGTGCCGCGCGCCAACCTGCTGTACAGCCCCCGCAACAAGATTTTGGCCACTTCGCTGCTGGTCGAGGCCTTTTTGTACGAAGAGCAAACCCGTCGCGGTATCAGCATTAAACACTGGGAAGAGTTTGAGGATGTGGCCGACCACTGCACGGTCTGCCACAAGTGCGAAAGCCCTTGCCCGGTGAAGATCGACTTTGGCGATGTGTCCATGAACATGCGCAACCTGTTGCGCAAAATGGGGCAAAAAACCTGGCGCCCTGGCAATGCGGCGGCCATGTTCATGCTCAATGCCACCAACCCCGAGACCATCAAGCTGGCTCGCAGCGCCATGGTGGGGGTGGGTTTCAAGGCCCAGCGCTTTGCGCACAACTTGCTCAAAGGCCTGGCGCGCAAACAAACCAGCGCGCCACCGGCCACGGTGGGCCCAGCGCCCATCAAAGAGCAGATCATCCACTTCATCAACAAAAAGCTGCCAGGCGGCTTGCCCAAAAAAACCGCTCGCGCACTGCTGGACATCGAAAACCAAGACTACGTCCCTATCATCCGCAACCCGCAGGCCACCACAGCGGATACCGAGGCGGTGTTCTATTTCCCGGGCTGCGGTTCCGAGCGGCTTTTCAGCCAGGTGGGCTTGGCCACGCAGGCCATGTTGTGGCACGCGGGCGTGCAAACCGTGCTGCCGCCGGGCTACCTGTGCTGTGGCTACCCGCAGCGGGGGTCCGGCCAGTTCGACAAGGCCGAAAAAATCATCACCGACAACCGGGTGCTGTTCCACCGGGTGGCCAACACGCTGAACTACCTCGACATCAAGACCGTGGTGGTGAGCTGCGGCACCTGCTA
>JBDKEX010000062.1:0-7087 GCA_039798985.1 Pseudomonadota bacterium
ATTGGCGCCGGTTTGGCCCCGCTGGCTGAACTGTTGCAAAGCTCGGGCTGGGCTGTCAGCGTGAGCGATTGCATTCAAAAAGACATTTGGTACAAGCTCTGGGGCAACATGACCATGAACCCAGTGAGCGCCCTGACCGGTGTGACCTGCGACCGCATACTGGACGACCCCTTGGTGCGCGGCTTCTGCAGCGCGGTGATGTGCGAGGCGCAGGCCATCGGGCAGCAGATGGGTTGCACCATCGACCAGCACCCGGAAGACCGCCACGCCGTCACCCGCAAACTGGGCGCCTTCAAAACTTCCATGTTGCAAGACGTGGAAGCCGGCCGGCCCTTGGAAATCGACGCCCTGGTGGGCGCGGTGCACGAGATGGGACAACACCTGGGCCTGGCCACCCCCAACATCGATGCCCTGTTTGGCTTGGTGCGCCTGATGGCGCAGGGCCGGGGGCTTTACCCCTCGACTGGACCTTTCCAACAGCCATGATGCAAATTCCCCACAACACCTTCAAAGCCGCATTGCAAGCCGGCCACACCCAGATTGGCTGCTGGGTGGGCCTGGCCGACGCCAACGTGGCCGAAGCCCTGGCCGGCTGCGGCTTCGACTGGCTGCTGCTGGACGCCGAACACGCCCCCAACGATGTGCGCACCGTGCTTGAACAACTGCGTGCCGTGGCACCGTACCCAGTGCAAGCCGTGGTGCGCCCGGTGCAGGGCGAGGTGGCGCTCATCAAGCAATACCTGGACATTGGCGCGCAAACCCTGCTGGTGCCCATGATCGACACCCCCGAACAGGCCGCGCTGATGGTGCGCGCCATGCGCTACCCGCCCCACGGTATTCGGGGGGTCGGGGCTGCGCTGGCCCGCGCTTCACGCTGGAACCAGGTGAGCGACTACTTGAACCGCGCCGACGACGAAATGTGCCTGCTGGTGCAGGCCGAAACCACCTTGGCCGTGCACAACCTGGCCGCAATTGCCGACACCGAAGGCGTGGACGGCGTGTTTTTCGGCCCGGCAGATTTGTCAGCGTCTATGGGTTACCGGGGCCAGCCCGGCCACCCCGAGGTGCAAAAAACCATTTTGCAGGGCATTGCCACGGTGCGGGCTGCAGGCAAGGCGGCGGGCATTTTGATGGCGGACAAAACCCTGGCACGGCAATACCTGGACGCCGGTGCCCAATTCGTGGCGGTGGGCGTGGACACCACCCTGCTGGTACGCGCCGCCACCGATTTGGCGGCTGCCTTCAAGGCCCAAGCGCCGGTTGCGCCCTCCGGGCAGGTGTATTGACAGCTATGCTGTCGGGCATGAATTCGCAACCCTCGATTGAATCTCGGCCCACTGCACCCGCACAAGCCATGGTGTTGGCAGCGGGGCGTGGCGAACGCATGCGCCCGCTCACCGACACCGCCCCCAAACCCATGTTGGCGGTGCAAGGCAAGCCCTTGCTGCATTGGCACTTGACCGCCCTGGCCCAAGGCGGTGTTCGCCACGCCGTGGTCAACACCGCGTGGCTGGGCCACCAAATACCCGCGCAAACCGGTTTTGAATGGAACGGCCTGCACTTGAGCTATTCCATGGAGGGGCAGGACTTTGGCAACGCCCTGGAAACGGCTGGCGGCATTGCACGCGCCCTGCCTCTGCTGGACGAGGTGTTTTGGGTAGCAGCAGGCGACGTATTTGTACCCGGGTTTGTGTACGACCCCGCCGCGTTGAATCGCTTTTCAAACAGCGCCATGTTGGCCCACTTGTGGCTGGTGCCCAACCCGGTGCACCACCCCACTGGCGACTTTGGTTTGTCGGCCCAGGGTTTGGCTTTGAACCTGCCGCAGCAAAGTGGCATGC
Source organism: Pseudomonadota bacterium (assembly GCA_039798985.1). GTDB lineage: Bacteria > Pseudomonadota > Gammaproteobacteria > Burkholderiales > Burkholderiaceae_C > JBDKEX01. The sequence goes on from JBDKEX010000062.1 coordinate 1,842, forward strand.
AACGCTACACCTACAGCACCATCGGGTTGTACCGCCGCAAATTTTTTGAACAGCCGCTGTGCGACATTCCTCTGGGCAACCCCCAAGGCACCCGCGCGGCGCTGGGCCCCATGCTGCGCCGGGCCATGGACGCAGGGCAGGTTTCAGCCGAAATCTACCCTGGCCCTTGGACCGACGTGGGCACGCCGGAACGCCTGGCGCAATTGAACGCCGAGCCCCACCCCAGTGGTTCAGGCGTGTAGCATTGCAGCTCAACCCAGAGTCTTTCCAGATGCACCCCATACCCCAGCAGCCCCTTTATGCCGAACGCCGCGCCCGCTTGGCCGCCCAACTGGGCGAAGGCGGCGTGGCCATCATCCCCACCGCGCCCGAACGCACCCGCAACCGCGACAGCGACTACCTGTTTCGTTTTGACAGCTACTTTTTTTACCTGACCGGCTTTACCGAACCACGCGCTTGGTTGGTGCTGACGGCCGAAGGCCACACCACGCTGTTTTGCCAGCCCAAAGACTTGGAACGCGAAATTTGGGACGGCATTCGCTTGGGCCCGCAGGCGGCGCCGGGCGCTTTGGGGGTGGACGAAGCGTTTTCGGCGGACGAGCTGAACACCCGGCTCCCCGCCTTGCTGGAAAACCGGCAAACCGTCTGGTACCCGTTTGCCGTCCACAGCGGGCTGGAGACCCAGGTAGATGGCTGGCTGCAAAAGGTGCGCAGCCGCGTGCGCCATGGGGCCCTGTGCCCCGACGCCCAGCACGACCTGTGCGGCCCACTGGACGAAATGCGTTTGTTCAAAGACGCGCACGAAATTGACGTGATGAAACGTGCGGCCCAAATCAGTGCTCAAGCCCACATTCGGGCCATGCAACGCAGCGCTGCCATGGTTCGCGCGGGCCAGGAAGTGCGCGAATACCACCTCGATGCCGAGCTGCTGCACGAGTTTCGCCAGAACGGTTCGCAATACCCCGCCTACGGCAGCATTGTGGCGGCCGGTGCCAACGCCTGCGTCTTGCACTACCGTGCCGACAACGCCTTGGTGCGCCCAGGCGAACTGGTGCTCATTGACGCGGGTTGCGAGCTTGACGGCTATGCGTCAGACATCACCCGCACCTTCCCGGCCAACGGCAAGTTCACCGGCCCGCAACGTGCCCTGTACGACCTGGTGCTGGCCAGCCAAGAAGCGGCTGTGGCCGTGACCCGACCGGGCAACCGTTTCATTGACCCGCACGACGCCACGGTGAAGGTGTTGGCCCAAGGCATGCTCGACCTGGGGCTGCTGAACAAAAACGATGTGGGGCACGTGGATGATGTGGTTGAAAAGCGGCACTACTTCCGCCACTACATGCACCGCACCGGGCACTGGCTGGGGCTGGACGTGCACGATGTGGGCAGCTACGTGGAACCCACCGAACGCGGGCGCCTGAGCGAGCGCAAAGACCCTTTGAGCGGCGAAACCATCAAAGACCGCCCCAGCCGCATCCTGCGCCCTGGCATGGTGCTGACCATAGAGCCCGGCCTGTACGTGAGCCCCGCCGCCGATGTGCCCCCAGATTTCTGGAACATAGGCATCCGCATCGAAGACGACGCGGTGGTCACGCAAACCGGGTGCGAACTCATCAGCCGCGGGGTGCCGGTGGACGGCGACGAAATTGAGGCGCTGATGCGCTGAAGGCGACGAAATCCCGCCGTCGGATGGCGGGCTCAGGCTGGCAGGTCCGGCCCTTCGTCGGCAGGGTCGGCACCGTTGTCCAGCCGCTCCATGTTGTCCAGCAGCTTCATCAGGTAATGCGCGGTGTGCATCAGGTCTGCCAGCGAAAAACCGTCCAGCGCGTCTGCGTAGAACTGGTGGATTTTGGGTTGTGCCAGTTCGTGCCAAACCTCGCGGCCTTCGTCGGTCATCCGAATCAGGCGCGAACGCCTGTCGCGCGGGTCTGCATCCACCCGAATCCGACCGTCGCGCTCCATGCGGCCAATCACCCCAGTGAGGTTTTGGCGGCTGACCAGGAGGTACCGTGCCAAATCGCCCACGCTCATGCCGTTCACGGCCTCTGAGCGCGACAAGGCCCCCAACACCGCCCACTGTTGGGTGGTAAGCCCCTCGCTCTCCACGGCCTTGGTGCCCGTTTTGTGCAAGAGGTTGGCGCACTGGTAAAGCTTGAAAAACAACCGGTTGGCTATTTCCATGCGGGCGGCCTCGGTTTTTCGTTCTATCACGGTCATGGCTTCTCGTTTTGTCGTTGTAATTGCGGTAAAAATATAGCAATATATTTACCTGATTTGGGCGCCTGTCTGTCTTTCACAAGGTGGATTTTGCCCGTGTTGGGCTGCAAAGCCACACCAGGAGACAGAAATGAAGGCGGTTTACATCACGGGCCACGGCGGCAACGAGGTGGTGACATACGGCGACAGGCCCAAACCCGTGCGCATGCCGGGCGAGGTGCTGGTGCGCATACAAGCGGCCACCCTCAACCGGGTTGACCTGTACATGCGCAACAGCGGCGCAGGCATCACCCACCGGTTGCCCCAAATCATGGGGCTGGATGGGGCCGGCTGGGTGGATGAGGCCGACGCCAGCGACACCTGGCTGCAGCCCGGGCAAGCGGTGGTGTTGCACGCCGGGGTGTCGTGCGGCCGTTGCGAGTTTTGCTTGCGTGGCGAAGGCGTGTTGTGCACCCGCCTGCAGCTGCTGGGCGAACACCGCGACGGTACTTTTGCCGAATGGGTCAGCGTGCCCGCACAAAACGTGTTTCCGGTGCCGCCGGGCTTGAGCTTTGTGCAGGCCGCCGCGCTGGGAGTGAACCACCTGACTGCCTGGCGCATGTTGTTCACCAAGGGGCGTTTGCAGCCCTGGGAAACGGTGCTGGTGTTTGGAATTGGGGGCGGAGTGTCGCTGGCGGCGCTCCAGCTGGCCAAACAGGCGGGGGCTCGGGTGATCGTAACGTCCCGCGACCCTGCCAAATTGGAACGAGCCCTTGCGCTGGGCGCCGACAGTGCAATTGACGGCAGCCGCGAAGACATTGCCAAGGCGGCACTGGCCCAGACCGGCGGGCGCGGCGTGGACCTGGTCATTGAGAACGTGGGCGAGGCGGTGTGGGCGGCAGCGCTGAAGTCGCTGGTGCGCGGTGGCCGGCTGGTCACCTGCGGCGCCACCACCGGAGACCAACCGCCCGCCGACTTGCGACGGGTATTCATACGGCAGTTGCAAGTCATTGGGTCCACCTACGGCGATTTCAGCGACTTTGCGAACCTGCTGCAGTTGGTGGGAAAAACCGGTTTGAAGCCGGTGATAGACAGTGAATTTGAAATGTCTGATGTGCATGCTGCCCTGGACCGCTTGGATTCTGGCCAGCAGTTTGGCAAGGTGGCGTTGCGCATTCAGTGAAGGGCCGCCCAGGTCCGGGTTTTGTCAATCACAAAGTCAATCAAGGTCCGGGCGGCCAGGGTTTGGTAGCGGTCTGGCATGCGCAACAGGTACAGCCGGGTGCCAAAAATGCTCAGCCGCCAATCGTTCAAGGCGGTCACAACACGGCCCGCAGCCACATCCTGCGACACCACGTAGTCCGGCACCAGGCCCACGCCCAAACCGGCCAGAATGGCCTCGTGCAGAAACTGGAAGTTTTCCGAGGCCAGGGTGGGGCTGAGTGCGATTTCTTGCCGTTCTTCGCCCCGGTAGGCCGACACCCGCAGCGAACGGCCCACCACGGTTGATGTGATGACGGGCACCTGCGGCAGCTCGGCCAGTGTTTGCGGCATGGGGTGCTGGGCGGCGTAAGCGGCAGAGGCGCAGGCTATGTGGCGCATCTGGCTCAGTTCGCGCGCCACCATGTTGGGCGGGGGCTCTGAGAGCACGCGTATCGCCAGGTCCACCTCATCGCGCAACAGGTCGTCCACCCGGTTGTCAAAAATCAACTCCAGGCTGATGCTCGGGTGGCGGTGCTTGAACTCGATCAACCAGTGCGACATGACCAACTGCCCAAAGCCGGTGGGCACCGCCATGCGCACCGTGCCGTGCAAGCCCTCGCGCAGGCTGGCCACCGATTCCTGGGCCGCCAGCAGTTCATCGCGCACCGCGCGCCCGTGCGCGTACAGCTTGAGCCCAGCTTCGGTGGGATCGATGCGGCGGGTGGTGCGCCGCACCAGTTGCATGCCCAGCGACTTTTCCAGCTGTGTCAGGTGGTAGCTGATGTTGGCGCGGCTCATCTTCCGGTTGCGCGCGGCTTGGCTCAGGTTGCCGGCGTCCAGGATATCGACCAACAGCAACAGTGCGTTCACATCCATGGTTTTTTGTCAAATTTTATTTGACAGTATGTCAATCGGTTTCTAGATTGTCAAATTTGATCAGGTAAAAAATAATCTGTTTTTGTTTATTCAAAGGCCTCTATCGTGTCTGCCTATGTTTTGCAGGGTGCCGTTGCGGTGGTCACCCTGAACCACCCCCCGGTCAACAGCCTCAGCCACGCCTTGCGTGAGCACATTGTGCGAGGGATTCAGGCCGCCGAGGCAGACACCGCCGTGCAGGCCATCGTCTTGCGCGGCAGCGAAAAGGCTTTTTCAGCCGGGGCCGACGTGGGCGAAATCGGCACGCCCCAGCAACGCGCCGAACCCATCTTGCCCAACGTGTTGGCCGCCATCGAGTCGTGCCGCAAACCGGTGGTGGCCGCCCTCCAGGGTGTGGCGTTGGGCGGCGGGCTGGAGGTGGCGTTGAGCTGCCACGGTCGGGTGGCGCTTGACTCAGCCCGGATCGCGTTGCCAGAAATCAATTTGGGGCTGATTCCCGGCTCTGGCGGCACCCAACGCTTGCCGCGCTTGGTGGGCGTGGCCCGTGCCTTGGGCCTCATCCAGTCGGGTCAGACCCAATCGGTGGCCCAGTGGGCCGATTCGGGCTTGTTTGACCGTGTGGTGGCACAAGACCTGCTGGCCGCCGCCTGTGAGCGTGCGCTGGAGTTGGTGCAGCAAGGCGCGCCGTGGCCGCGCGCCCGCGACAGCCACCTGGACGCAACCGAGGTTTTGGCGGGGGTAGCGTTGGCGCGGAGCCAACTCAATGCCCGCCAGCGCATGCAACCCGCCTACAACGCCTTGCTGGACGCGGTGGCTGCCGTGGCCATGCCATTTGATGCAGGCTTGGCCCGCGAAAGGGCGCTGTTTTTGGCCCTGGTTGGCAGTGTGCAGGCACAAGCCCTGCGCTACCAGTTCAAGGCGGAACGCGACGCCACCAAGCTGCCACCCCAATTTCAAGCCACACCGCGCCC
>JBDKEX010000063.1:0-3063 GCA_039798985.1 Pseudomonadota bacterium
TGGAACGCAAAACCCTGCGGCGGGTTGAGCCGGTGGTAGTAGGTTTCTTCCAGCAGGGTTTCGGTGGGGGGGGTTTCCTGGTCGTGCTTGTGCGGCGGGTAGCTGCTGGAGTGGCTGGCCGGCGTTATCACCTCCACCACCAGCAAGTGGGCGGCGGTGGGGTCGTCGTGCGGCAAGATGTCGCACACATAACGCGTGTTGGTGCCTTTGCCGCGAACGCTGCGCTTCATGCTGGCGGGGTCGATAACGCGCACACTGCGTTGGGCGGCGTCTGCGCCGCCGGGCGCGGTGCACAAGGCCACTTCGGCGCTTTTGGTGGCCCCTGCCCAGGTGCTGATGCGCACGGTCTTGCCTGCAGGCACATACACGGCAGCGGGTGCCACTTCTTCAAACACACTGGCGCGCCGCCCCAGGTTGCTGTGGGTGACGCCATCTATGGTCACATCGACCGTGCCGGTGAGCACCACCAAGCACAGCTCGCGGGTACCGGTGTCTACGGTTTCGGTTTCGCCCGGGGCCACGCGAACCGCGCGAAAGCCCACGTGGGTCCAACCCGCACGCTCGGGTGTGACGTTGACTATCTCGCGCCCGGTGGGTGCGGCCTTGGCCAGCAGTGGACTCACCATGTTCGGCTCCTGTGGATGTTGTGTGTGCTTCAGCTCAGGCTGTCGACCAAGGTGCGCAGGGTCTGGTAACCCTTTTGGGCGTACTGGTAGCTCGGGGCCACGGCCGGGTCTTGTTCGGCTTCCACCACCAGCCAGCCTTCGTAGCCGTTGTCTTTCAGGGTTTTGAGTGCGGCGGCGTAGTCGATGCTGCCATCGCCGGGCACAGTGAAGGTGCCGTTGATCACGCCATTGAGGAAGCTCCAGCCGTCGTTGCGGGCTTGCGCTATCACGGGGGTGCGCACGTCTTTGCAGTGCACATGCACCACGCGCTTGACGTGCTTGCTCAGCAGGTCCACCGGGTTGGCGGCTCCGCCAAAGTAAGCGTGGCCGGTATCGAACAGCAAGAACACCTTGGCCGGGTCGGTCAGGGCCATCAGTTTGTCCACGTCGGCGGGGGATTCCACGTAGGCACCCATGTGGTGGTGGTAAGCCAGTTTGATGCCGTAGGTGTCCAGCAGGTGTTGGCCAAAGGCATTCAGCCGTTCGGCGTAGGCTTGCCACAAGGCGTCGCTGGTGAACTGGGGGCGTTTGGACACCGGGGTGTCGATTTGGCCTTGCACGGTGCCTGCGCATTCGCCGTACACCACCACTTTCACGCCGTTGTATTGCAGCTTGCTCATGTGGGCTTTGCAGCGTTCTATTTCAGCTGCCACAGCGGTTTCGTTGGTTTGGCCGGGTTCCAATTCGGCCAAAAAGCCAGAGTACCAGCCCGACACGCAGGCCAGGCCGTATTCGTCGAGTTTGGCTTTCAGGCTGGGGCCGTCTTTGGGGAACTTGTTGCCCAGTTCAAACCCTTCGTAGCCGATTTCAGCGCCTTCTTTGAGTGCGGTTTCCAAAGGCGTTTCGCCACCCAAAGAGGGCATGTCGTCGTTGAACCAAGAGATGGGGTTGATGCCAATTTGTACGTTCCAGCTCATGTCGGTGTTTCCTGTGTCAATTCAAAAAAATGCGGTCAAACGCGTTGCGCCTTTTGCGCTTCCACGTAGCGGGTGTGCGCCTCGAGCACCTCGGGGCGGGTGGACACCTCGGGGATGCCCACTTCCCACCAGCAGCCACCGTCGGTGGTTCGGGTGTGCGTGGTGTCAATAACGATGACCTGGGTGCGTTTGGCTGCCCGCGCCGTGACCATGGCGGCCTTCAATTCTGCAATGTCTTTGACGTGCACCGCGTCAGCACCCATGGCGCGCGCATGCAGGGCAAAGTCGATGTTGCTGCGCTCGCCGCCCTCGGGCACACAGTCGTCGAGCAAATTGTTGAACCTCGGGCTGCCCACTGCCGTTTGAAGGCGCTGAATGCAACCGTAGCCCCGGTTGTCCAAAATCACCACTATTATTTTTTTGCCCAGCATCACCGAGGTGGCCAGCTCGGAGTTGGCCATCATGTAAGACCCATCACCCACCATGACGATGGATTCCTGTTCGGGCCGAGCCATTTTCACGCCCAAACCCCCGGCCACTTCGTAGCCCATGCAGGAGTAGCCGTATTCCATGTGGTAGTTGCCGGGCTTGCTGGCGCGCCAGAGCTTGTGCAATTCCGCTGGCAAAGTGCCTGCGGCGCACAGTGCAACGTCATGCACCCCGCTGTCCACGCCAGCCAAAGGGGCCGAGTCGCGCACGGCACCGATCACTTCGGCGTCGTAAGGCAGCACGCCTTGAGGCACGTGGGTGGTGATTTCGGTGATGCGGGCGTTGGTGGCAGTGGCGTTTTGGCGTGCGCGTGCGGTCCAGGCGGCATCGGCGGCCCAGCCTTGCAACAGTTCTTCGAGCTGGCCCAAGCCGGTGCGGGCGTCGGCCACCAAGGCAGCGCCGCTCCACTTGCTGGCGTCGTAGGGTTGCACGTTCAGGCTCAGCAGGCGCGCTTGTGGGAACAGCGCGTGCGAACCGGTGGTGAAGTCTTGCAGGCGGGTGCCCACCGCAAACACCACATCGGCTTCGCGGGCCAGTTCGTTGGCCCCCGACACGCCGTCCACCCCAATGGCACCGAGGTTGAGCGGGTGGTCCCAGGGCAGGCTGCTTTTGCCGCCGTGCGATTCCACCACCGGCACGCCGTGGGCGTCGGCAAAGGTACGCAGGGCGTTCCAGGCCTGGCTGTAAAGCACGCCCCCACCGGCCACAATGAGCGGCCTTTTGGCCCCGCGCAGCAGGGCCGCTGCCTGGGCCAACTCGCGTGCATCGGCCGGCGGGCGGCGAAAGCGCAGCACGCCGGGGTTGAGGAAATCTTCGGGGCAGTCGAAGGCCATGGCCTGCACGTCCTGTGGCAGTGACAAGCAGGCAGGGCCGCAATTGGCCGGATCGGTCATCATCTGAATGGCACGCGGCAGCGCGGTCAAGATGTGCTCGGGCCGGGTCAAGCGGTCAAAGTAGCGGGTGACGGGGCGAAAACAGTCGCTGGCGCTCAC
>JBDKEX010000064.1:0-2754 GCA_039798985.1 Pseudomonadota bacterium
AGTCGGGTAGGGTCCAGCGTCAGCCACCGGGCGCAAATATGTTGGTCCGGGCGCAGCAAATAGGCTGCACCGCTGGCCGCAATGCCGTAGCGCTCGCGGCAGGCACCCTGCGGGTCGGGCAGTGTGGTGTCTGCTCCCGCAACAGGCGCGTTGCTTCCCACCGCTATCACCCGCAAGGGCACGCCCCGTTCGCGCACCTTGTTGACCTCGCGCACGATTTCGGGGGGCAGGCCCCCTGTTTGTGTGAAGTAAAGCAGGTTCAGCCCGCCACCCAAGTGGTCCAGCAAATAGTCGTCGGGCCCCAGGCGCACGTTGACTGGCGGCGCCCCTTTGGCTGGCCCAGCGCTGAAAAGGGGGTTGTCATCGCCCGCGTTGTTCAGCATGGAGTGGGTGTATTCGTGCGGACGAGACGTGCGCCAGTGGTACAGCGGCCGCACAAAGCCTTGGGTCAAGGAAAGCGACAAAACCGCATCGCGCAGCAGCCGGAATCCGCGCGTCGGTGGCGTCATGAAGCGGGTGCTTTTGCCCGCTTCTTCAATGATTTCGCGGGCGGCCCCCACCCTTTCTGCACTGTGGTTGGCCAGCAATCGCGGGCCAGCCCAGTTCTGCACCACAAAGGCCAGGTGCCAACCCAGCGATTGGGCGTCTTGGAAGGCGGTGTTCGCGCCGCGCACCCCAAAAATGGGCAGCAGGTGGGCCGCGTCTCCGGTAAAAATCACGTTGCCCTGCACATAGTCGGGCAGGGTCAAAGTGCGGGCTGAATACACCGAGCACCAGTCCATTTCCCACGGCTTGCCTTCGTGGCCAATCATGGCCAGCTGGGCATTGATGCGCTGCTTCATGGACTCAGGCTGCAAGGCCTGCTCCGGTGTTTCGCCCGGGGGCAGTTGGTAGTCCACCCGCCAGATGCCGTGGGGTTCGCGGTGCATCAGAATCGTGTTGCCCGGGTTCCAGTCGGGGTCGAAATACGCCAGCCGCTCGGTGGGCAAAGGCAAATCGATTTTGATGTCTGCGATCACGAAGAAGCCTTCATAAGAAGCCCCTTCCATTTGCAGGCCCAGGGCCGAGCGCAAGCCAGAGCGTCCGCCATCGGCTGCGACCAACCAGTCGCTGGTCAGCGCATAGGGGCCCTCCGGGGTGTCCACTTCCAGCTCAACAAAACCGTCCATTTGCTGCACCGCCGTGGCCTTGTTGCCCCATCTCAAATCAATCAGTGGGTTGGCTTCGCAAGCGTCAATCAGGTATTCCTCCAAGTATTGTTGCTGCAGGTTGATCATGGGGAAAAAGCGATCGTGCGGGCTGTGCGGCGCTTCCATTCGAAACACCTGTTGGCCGCGGTAGAAGGAGTTTCCAAAACGCCAGGGCAAACCGCTGGCTGTGACCCGGTTGGCCACGCCCACCTGCTGCAGTATTTCCATGCTGCGCCGGGTGAACACAATGGCGCGGCTGCCTTGCGAGACTTGCAATTCTGCCGAAAGCACCACGCTGGGCACACCGTAACGGGCCAATTCGAGTGCCGTGACCAGGCCCGCCGGACCGGCCCCTGTCACCACCACTTTGTGCCGTGGTTGAAGTGTATGGGCCTTGGGAAGCCAGGGTTCATTGACTTTGTAGTGGTAGTAAATGGAGGGGCGGGGGGTGGTGGAGGGCTGGTGCATACAAATATTGTGTTTTCAACGGCGTTGGGCGTGGACTATGAGTTGGTCCAGCAGCTTGCTCAGCACGGTTTGGTCCGCGTCACTCAGGCAACCCAAAATCTGTTGATTGCGCGTTTCAATCAAATCCATCGTGCGGCGCCAGGTTCGCTGGCCGGCCTCGGTCAGGGTCAACACCACGCCACGGCCGTCCAGGGTGCTGTTGCATTTGGCCACCAAGCCATGGTCCACCAGCGCCTGTGCCGCGCGACTGGCCTGCCCCTTGTTCAAGTTGGCGCGGGCGGCCAATGCCTTGACCGACAAGGGTTCAAATGCGCCCACCGCAGCCAAACACCTGCCGGTGGCCAAGGAGAGGCCGGTTTCCTGTGGGTAGGCCAGTTGGCTTTCGTGATCGGTCAGCTTGTGCAGCAGGTGCAGGCGGTAGGTGAGCGTTTGTTCCAGTGCCTTGGCCCGTGTGGGCGCCGGCACCGTGGTTTGAGCAGCTGGCATGAAGGAGGATGGTGGTTGGTGGCTTATCGTATATCTAATTGGTTGCGTACGCAACCAATTGGTGGGGCTTGTGCCAAGTTGTTCGTAATCCCCACATGGCGAGGGCCTGGTGCGTGGGTTACCATTCCGGCACCTGCCACGGGCAAAGCGGCCTGGGGTTGCACAACAGAAAAGAGGTGAACGTGGACTATTTCAGCATGGCATTTTTGACTGCGGTGTTGCAGATCATTGCCATTGACATTTTGCTGGGAGGTGACAACGCCGTCGTGATTGCGTTGGCTTGCCGAAAACTGCCTGAATCGCAACGCAACAAAGGGATCGCCTGGGGTGTGGCCGGGGCCATAGGTCTGCGCGTTGTGCTGATCTTTTTTGCCCTGCAGTTGCTGGCACTTCCATTCCTGAAGGTGGTGGGTGCATTGTTGTTGTTGTGGATCGGGGTGAAGCTGCTGCAACCCGAAGATGAAGACGGTCACTCCAATGTTGAAGGGTCTACCACCTTGCTGGGTGCCATCAAAACGATCGTGATTGCCGACGCGGTTATGAGCCTGGACAACGTGATCGCGGTGGCCGGCGCAGCCAAAGGCGAAATGGGTTTGGTGGTGTTTGGGAT
>JBDKEX010000065.1:0-10433 GCA_039798985.1 Pseudomonadota bacterium
GCCTTTTTGCACATGCGCAGGCAGTTCCGGCGCGTAGCTGGGGCGGTCCAGGCCGCCGCACAGCAGGGTGGCACCTTCTTTCGGGCCCAGCTCGATGTAGCTGCGCACCTTGGCCAGGTGGCCGGGGCTGATCATGGGGCCGACGAGGGTCTTTTCGTCCAGCGGATCGCCCACCACGATGCGTTTGGCCCGCTCGGCAAACTTTGCACAGAAGTCGGCGTAAATGCGCTGCTGCACCAAGATGCGGCTGCCCGCGGTGCAACGTTCGCCGTTGTTGCTGAAGATCATGAAGATCGCGGCGTCCAGCGCACGGTCCAGGTCGGCGTCTTCAAAAATCACGAACGGGCTTTTGCCACCCAGCTCCATGCTGAATTTTTTAAGCCCCGCGGTTTTAACGATGCGGTTGCCCGTGGCCGTGGAGCCGGTGAAGCTGATGGCGCGCACATCGGGGTGGGCCACCAGGGGCTCGCCGGCGGCCTGGCCGTAGCCATGCACCACGTTCAGCACACCGGCTGGAATGCCGGCTTCCAGTGCCAGCTCGCCCAGGCGGGCGGCGCTCATGGGGCTGAGCTCGCTCATTTTCAACACCGCCGTGTTGCCAAAGGCCAGGCACGGGGCGACCTTCCAGGTGGCGGTCATGAAAGGCACATTCCAGGGGCTGATGAGCGCACACACCCCCACCGGGTGGAACAGCGTGTAGTTCAGGTGCGTGGGGGTGGGGTAGGTGTGGCCGTCCACCCGGGTGCACATTTCAGCAAAGTAATGGAAGTTGTCGGCCGCTCGCGGAATCAACTGTTTGCCGGTCTGGCCAATGACCTGACCGCAGTCCCTGGTTTCGATCTGTGCAATTTCGGGCACGTGCTGGGCGATCAGGTCGCCCAGCGCGCGCATTTTTTGGGCCCGTTCGGCCGCGGCCAGGCCCGCCCAAGCCGGGAAGGCGGCCTTGGCGGCGGCCACGGCGGCATTGACCTCCGCTTCACCCCCGGCGGCCACTTCGGCCAGCACCGCTTGTGTGGCGGGGTTGATGGTTTCGAAACAAGTGCTGCTGGCCACGCTCTGGCCGTTGATCAAGTGGTCGATGCGCATGTGGCTGGGGTCCAAGTGACAGGGTTTCAGGGAGGTGACGTGCTTTTAAGGATGGGAGCGAGTGCCTCAGCGGCCAAACGCTTTGTCGCCCACGATGGTGTTGACCAAGCGGCCTATGCCGTCGATTTCCGTGACAACTTCGTCGCCCACGTTCACGTTCACCACGCCTTCCGGGGTGCCAGTCAGGATCACATCCCCGGCATGCAGTGTCATGAAGCTGCTGAGGTACTCGATCAGCGCCGGTATGTTGTTCACCATGTTGGCGGTGCTGCCCTGTTGCGTGACCTGGCCGTTGACCAGCGTGCGCAGCGTCAGGTTGTGGGGGTTGGGCACGTCGGCCGCGTCCACGAACCAGGGGCCCAGCACGGTCCCGCCGTCGCGGTTTTTCACCCGCAGGTTGGGGCGGTACCAGTTTTCCAGGTAGTCGCGGATGGCGTAGTCGTTGCACACGGTGTAGCCGGCCACGTGCGCCATGGCATCTGCTGCCATCACGTTTTTGGCGGTTCGCCCAATCACCACGGCCAATTCGCACTCGTAGTGCATAAAGGCCACACCGTTGGGGCGGCGCGTCTGGCCCCGGTGGCCTATCAAGCTGCCCGGGCCTTTCAGGAACACCAAGGGCTCGTCTTTGGCCGTTACCGTCAGCTCTTTGGAGAGCTCTTTCAGGTGGTCGGCGTAGTTCAGCCCCAGCGCAACAATGGTGCCCGCCTCGAACGGTGGCAACCACACCACGGCGTCTTCGGCCACGGTGCGGCCATCGGCCAGGCGCAGGCCTTGCTCGTGCGGGTAAGCGGTGTGGATGGCCCCTGCGTAGGCCACGCGTGCGGTTTTCAAGCGGTGGCTCCTTGGGCTTGGGCGATAAAGTGATTGACGAGCTGCCCCACGCCTTCGATTTCGATGCCAACGGTCTGCCCCGCTTTCACCCGCGGGGCGCCGGCCGCCACCCCCAGCATCAGCACGTCACCCGGTTGCAGGGTCATGAAATCGGTCACATCCACCAACAGTTGCGCAACGCTGCGTACGCGGTCGCCGGTGGTGGTGTCCTGCACCAACACACCGTCCACCGTCACTTGCACCCGCAAGACATCGGGGTGGTCCACGGCCGCACACGGCACCACGGTGGGGCCTATCGGGCAAGAACCGTCGCGGGCCTTGAAACGCACCGAAGGTCGGTAAAAGCTGTCGTGCGGCACGCTCACGTCGTTGACGATGGTGTACCCCGCCAAGTGGTTCAGCGCGTTGTCCAGCGTGAGGCGGCAGGCCGTGCGGCCAATCACCAGCCCCAGTGAGGCCCCCACTTCCAGTTCAGGCGCGTCAGCGGACACGGCAACGGCATCGCCATGGCGTGCCAGCGTGTTGCGCGGCTTCACGTACAGCACCGGCGCTTGCGGTGCCGCCTTGTAAGGGGGGTGGTTCACCTGGTCGCCCAAGGCCGCCAAGGCGGGCCGGTGGTTCAGCAAGGTGCCGTACACCACACCCGACAGGCGGTAGGGCGCCACATCAAACACCCCTTGAAAAAAGGGTTCAGTCATGGTGCGGGTATTTCACTAACATATTAATATTCTATTTGTTAATATGTTAGCAAGTCAACCCAGGCCCGGCGCTTGCGAACGCAGGCAAACCACGCCCCTGTTGTTCACACGCCATTTTGTTGGATGATGCAGCCATGCCCAGTGACCGCTTTCAGTTGAAACACCGCAACCTACCGCTGCTGCTGCTGCAGGCCCGTGAGGGCATCTTCGCGCGCTTTCGCCCATTGCTCAACGCGGTGGGCCTGACCGAACAGCAGTGGCGCGTGGTTCGGGCCCTGCTGGACCACGGGCCGCTGGAACCACGCCAAATTGGCGAGGTTTGCTGCTTGTCCAGCCCCAGCCTGACCGGCATTTTGGCCCGCATGGACGATATGGGTTTGGTGCAACGCGAGCGGCTGGAGCACGACCAGCGGCGTGTGCTGGTGTCGGTCACAGAAAAAGGCGAGTCCTTGGCGGCCGATTTGGCGCCGCAAATCGAAGCCACGTACCAAGCGCTGGAGGCGCAAATTGGGCCGCGTTTCACCCAGGACTTGTACGCCATGCTGGATGAGTTGCAGCGCAAATTGGGTTGACCGCAAGCCGCAGCCGTCGAGGTTATGCAGGCATTTGCCCAAAACGTCCGCGGTTGAAGTCCGCCATCGCTGTTTCAATTTGCTCGCGGGTGTTCATCACGAACGGGCCATAGCCCACCACCGGCTCGTTGAGTGGCTCGCCGCTCAAAAGCAAAACCACCGCGTTTGTTTCGGCTTCCAAACCCAGGTTCGCGCCTTGTTGATCCAGCAACACCCATTGGCCCGCGCGCGCCGCGTGCTGCCCGTTGACACGAACCTCGCCGCTCAGCACCACCAGGGCGGCGCTCCACCCTTCAGCCACATCCAGGGTGGCCACGGCACCGGCGTTGAGCTGCACATCGCACACCTGCATGGGTGAAAAGGTGTGGGCCGGGCCGGAGATTCCCCCGTTTTGGCCGGCAATCAAACGCAAATGGCCTGCACCATTGGGCAAAGCCACGGTGGGAATGTCCTTGCTTTGTATGGCCTGGTAGCCCGGCTGGGTCATTTTGTCTTTGGCCGGCAAATTCACCCAAAGCTGCACCATTTCCAAGTCCCCGCCGTTGCGCGAGAAGGCCTCAGAGTGGAACTCTTCATGCAAGATGCCCGAACCAGCGGTCATCCATTGCACGTCCCCGGGGCCGATCGTGCCGCCTTGTCCGGTGGAATCCTGATGAGACACCTCGCCCTTGTAAACAAGGGTGACCGTTTCGAACCCGCGGTGCGGATGCTGCCCCACGCCGCGCGGTTTGTCGGTGGGGGTGAAAGAGGCGGGGCCCGCGTGGTCCAGCAGCAAAAAAGGACTGAGTTGCTGGGCATGGCTTTGGTACGAAAACAGCGAACGCACCGGAAAACCATCGCCCACCCAGTGCTGGCGCGGTTGGGTGTGAACGCCAAGAACTTTTTTCATAGACAACTCCGCATAAGTGTGTGACCGGTGGTCTGCCACCATTGTGCTCCCAGACTTACAAGCCAAGGACAGCGTGGCGCACCAGCAGCCCCGACAACAACCACATGGTTGCACCGATCAATCCATCCAGAAGCTGCCAGGCTTTGGGTTTGGCAAACAAGGGGGCCAACCAACGCGCCCCAAAACCCAGCGAAGCGAACCAAAACAGGCTCGCAGCGCTGGCCCCAGCCACAAACCAGCCCCGCAATTCAGGGGGTTGTTGGGCGCCTATGCTGCCAACCAACAGCACGGTGTCCAGGTAAACATGCGGGTTCAGCAAGGTGAACGCTGCGGCCTGCACAACAGCGGTGCCCCAAGCCAGCTTTTCACCGCCGATGGCCGCGTTCAACTGGCTCGCATGCCGGGCGCGCTTCAGTGCTTGCCAGCCGTAAAGCGCCAAAAAAACCGCGCCCGCAAGCGCCAGCGCGCGCGCCACACCTGGGCTGTTTCCCAAGGCCTGGGCCATGCCCATGACGCCCGCGGTTATCAGCACCGCGTCGGCCACGGCACAAAACAGCACAACGCTGCTCACGTGTTCGCGGCGTAAACCTTGCCGCAGCACAAAAGCATTTTGCGCGCCTATGGCCACAATCAGCCCCAGGCTCAAGGCCATGCCCTGAACCAAAACAGGCAGCGCTTGTGTCATGGCAGCGGCCGAGTCCATGTGGCGCGGTGTTCAGCGCTCAGGCCCGCTCCAGCACCAAAGCAATGCCCTGGCCCACGCCTATGCACATGGTGCACAGCGCGTAGCGCCCACCGGTGGCGTGCAGCCGGTTGATGGCGGTGGTGGCCAGGCGCGCACCCGAAGCCCCCAACGGGTGCCCCAGCGCAATCGCTCCGCCCCAGGCGTTCACCCGTGGGTCGTCGTCTTGCAAGCCCAACAGGCGCAGCACCGCCAGGCCTTGTGCCGCAAAGGCTTCGTTGAGTTCGATCACGTCCATTTGGGCCAGCGTCAACCCGGTTTGCGCCAGCACTTTTTGGGTGGCCGGTGCGGGGCCTATGCCCATGATGCGGGGCGCTACCCCTGCCGTGGCCATGCCCACCACGCGGGCCTTGGGGGTTAAACCGTTCTTGGCCGCTGTGGCTTCGTCCGCCAGGATCAGCGCACAAGCCCCGTCGTTCACGCCGCTGGCGTTGCCGGCGGTCACAGAACCATCGGGGCGCACCACGCCTTTGAGCTTGGCCAAGGCTTCTAGGCTGGTGGCGCGGGGGTGCTCGTCGGTGTCCACCACCAGCGGCTCACCTTTTTTCTGCGCAATCGTGACCGGGCAAATCTCGCGGGCCAGGTGGCCGGCCTGGATGGCGGCGACTGCGCGCATCTGGCTGTTCAGGGCCATGAGGTCTTGTGCCTCGCGCTCAATCTTGAATTCGACCGCCACGTTCTCGGCGGTCTCGGGCATGGAGTCGACGCCGTACTTCTCTTTCATGAGTTTGTTGACGAAGCGCCAGCCGATGGTGGTGTCGTACACGGCATTCGCGCGGCTGAAGGCCGACTCGGCTTTGGGCATGACAAAGGGGGCCCGGCTCATGCTTTCAACCCCGCCAGCAATCATCAACCCAGCCTCGCTGGCTTTGATGGCGCGCGCAGCGGTGCCTATGGCGTCCAGCCCTGAACCGCACAGGCGGTTCACGGTTGCGCCGGGCAGCTCCAAAGGCAGCCCGGCCAAAAGGCTGCTCATGCGCGCGACGTTGCGGTTGTCTTCTCCGGCCTGGTTGGCACAGCCATAAATCACATCGCTCACAGCCGCCCAGTCCACTTGGGGGTTGCGGGCCATGAGGGCGCGCAGGGGCACCGCGCCCAGGTCGTCGGTGCGCACCGAACTCAGGGCGCCGCCGTAGCGGCCAAAGGGGGTGCGGATTGCGTCACAAATAAAGGCTTGGGGCATGGGGGTTTCCAAAGGTACTTGACGAGACCGTGTATTTATTTGCCTAAATTTGAAATTTAAGGCGTGCAAAAACCAGAAAACACGCACTATTATGCATGTTTTGACGCTCAGCGTCGACGCAGGGCCCGGCCGCTGACCGCTTGCAAACAAGCTCGGCGGTACTGGTGCAGCGTCGCCTCGGCTTTGCCCAAAACGCTGTCGGCAGGATAGGGCCGCGCGGGCAGATCCAGGGGCAAACCAAAAGGCACCCCGGTGAGCAGTTCCATGCCTTCTTGTACATGGTCGGCGTCGTACACATGGAACTGGCCTGCGGCCACGGCCTCCCGTACCTCGGCGTCCAGCATCAGGTGGCGGCGGTTGCGCCGCGGAATCAGCACGCCCTGCTGCCCGGTGAGGCCCACACTTTGGCAAACGCGAAAAAAGCCTTCTATTTTTTCGTTCACCCCGCCTATGGGCATGACCTCGCCAAAAGCGTTGATGGCCCCGGTCACCGCAATGCCTTGCTGCAGCGGCAAACCCGACAGGGCCGAAAGCAGGGCGTACAGCTCCGCACAGGATGCGGAATCGCCCTCGACCCCGTGGTATTGCTGCTCGAACAGCACCGAGGCGCTCAATGCCAGCGGCGCCAGGTGCCCAAACAGCCCGGTGAAGTAGCTTTGCAGTATCAGCACCGCCTTGTCATGGATGGGGCCGGACAACTCCACCTCGCGTTCGATGTTGATCAGCCCTTCCACGCCGGCATGGGTGCGGGCCACCACCCGCATGGGCAGGCCAAAGCGGTAGTCGCCCAGGTCGATCACGCTCAGGCCGTTGAGTTGCCCCACCTGCGCACCCGTCAGATTGATGAGGTGATCGCCTTCGGCTATCGCTTCGCGCAGTCGCTGGTCGGGGTAGTCGTGCCGGTGGGCGCGGGCTTGCAAAGCCGCCTCTACGTCCGCGGCATCCACCCTTTTGGCTCCGCGCGCCTGTGCCACCGCCGCGCTTTCCACCACCATGGCTTCGGTGTGGGCAAAAGCAGCGCTTTGGCGGGTTTGGTCTTCGGCCTGGCGGTGGGTGTCTTCAATCAACCGGGCCACGGCGGCCGAGCTGAAGTGCGGCAGGCCCAGCCGTTGGCACACGTGGGCCACAAAAACGCCGGTCTCGTGCCGGGCATCGGTATCGGTTTTGAAGCTGTCGGCAAAGTCCACCTTGATGCGGAAATGCCTTGCAAATTCGGGATCGCCTTCTTGCAGGGCGTAGTAGTGCTCGTTGGAGCCGATCAACACCAGTTTGACTTCCAGGTCCACGGCTTCGGGTTCGAGTGCGGTGGTGGCCAGCGCGGTGAACATGGCGCCCGGCTCTTCTATTTGTAAGCGCCCGTTGGGCAAAAACCGACGCAGCTTTTCCCAAACCAAATCGTCGCTCAACAGATCGCGCAGGTGCAGCATCAGGTAGCCGCCGTGCGCTTTGAGCAAACTGCCCGCCCGGATGCGGGAAAAGTCAGTCACCAGCACGTCGTTGTCCGACTGGTATTCCACGCTGCCAAACAAGGGGCGAAACAGCGGGTTGTTTTCCACAATCACAGGGGCGCCCCGGGTGTCGGCATTGTCCACCACCAGGTTGACGCGGTAACGCGCCAGCACGCTGCCCAGGGCCTCTTTGCGGTCTTCGTCTTCCTCGGTGTTTTGGGGTTCAAACAAGTCCAGGTGCTCTAGCACGTCTTGTGCTACCTGTTCCAGGTAGGTGCCGAGTTTGCGGGTGTCCTTGATGTTTTTTTTGAGCCGTTGGCGTATGGTCTGGAGTTCGGCTTCCAACAGGGGCTTGAGGGTTTGTTGGCGCAGTTGGGTGAGCCCCTCATTCAGGGCCCGTTCCAACGGGGCGGTGGTTTCCAAAAACCGCAAAATCTCGGCCCGCAAATCGCGCTCGTCGCGGTCGAAAGCGTCGCGCTTTTCTTTGGGCAAGGCTGTCATTTCGGTGGCGGTCAGGGTCTGGCCCGCATCGTCCACCAGCGTGAAAATGAGTTGCCCGCTGTCGCGGCGCAGCGCAAAGTGCCGTGCTTCAGCAAAAGCCGACAAGGCCAAATACGCTTGCGCTTCGCGATCGGTGTAGGCGCTTTCGAGCTGGTCGCGCGCGTTTTTGTGGCTGGGTTCGGCCAAGCGCTTGGGAATTTCGGTTTGCAGGGTTTTGACCAGCTGTTGCATCAGCTGCCGGAGCTGGCGGCCCTCGCCCGCGGGCATGCGCAGCGCGCGCGGGTGCTCGGGCGCATCAAAGTTGTGCAGGTAGCACAGGTCGGGCGGCACTGGGCGGTTGGCCGCCGCGGCTTGCATTTCTTGCAGCAGCAGGGTGGAGCGGCCTGTGCCCACATCGCCCAGCACAAACAGGTGGTAGCCCGCTTGGTCCAGGCCCAAACCAAAACGAGCTGCGGTTTGGGCGCGTTCCTGGCCTATCCAGGGCAGCGCTTCGTTGACCAGTTCGGAGGTGTCGGCAAAGTCCAGCGCAGCGGGGTCCACTTGCAGGCAAAGCGCATCGGGCGCCAAGCGCGTGGCAGCGGTCACAGCGCAAACCTTTCAGCAGCAGCCAGCGGCCAATAATGCCTGAAAACCGGGTGCAAGTTGACCAGCGATTCGTTGCCGGGGCCCAGGTTCAGCAGCGCCCCAGGTGGGACTTGCGGCAGCAGTTGCGCCAGTTGCCGCACCTCGTTGGCGCTGACCCGCCGAACAATGTGCTGGGCCGTGATTTGACCCGGGTGCCGCAAACCGGCGGCTTGCACCAGCTCTTGCAGCGCTTTTAGGGTGTTTTGGTGGTAGTTGAACACCCGGTTGGCCTTGCTCGGCACCACCAGGGCTTGTTGCCGCACAGGGTCTTGCGTGGTCACGCCCGTGGGGCAGTGGCCGGTGTGGCAGGCCTGGGCTTGAATGCACCCCAGCGCAAACATGAAGCCACGCGCGCTGTTGCACCAGTCGGCCCCCAGTGCCATGCTGCGAGCAATGTCAAACGCGCTGACCACCTTGCCCGAACAGCCGATTTTGATGTGTTTGCGCAAGCCCGCACCCACCAGTGTGTTGTGCACCAGCAGCAGGCCCTCTTGCAAGGGCATGCCCACGTGGTCGGTGAACTCCAGCGGTGCGGCGCCGGTGCCGCCTTGGGCGCCGTCCACCACAATAAAGTCGGGCGTGATGCCGGTGCTTTGCATGGCCTTGACGATCGCAAACCATTCCCAAGGGTGGCCTATGCACAGCTTGAAGCCCGTGGGTTTGCCGCCTGACAAATCACGCAATTTGTCAATAAAGGAAAGCAGCTCCAACGGGGTGGAAAAGGCGCTGTGCGAAGCAGGTGACACACAGTCTTGCCCCACGGGCACGCCCCGTGCTTCTGCGATTTCCGGGGTGACCTTGGGGCCGGGCAACACCCCGCCGTGCCCGGGTTTGGCGCCCTGGCTCAGCTTCAACTCGATCATTTTGACTTGGGGGTCAAGCGCATTGGCCTGAAACTTGTCGGCGCTGAAGCTGCCATCGTCGTTGCGGCAACCAAAATAGCCCGAGCCGATCTCCCAAATCAGGTCCCCGCCATGCACCCGGTGCCATTGGCTGATGGAGCCTTCCCCCGTGTCGTGCGCAAAAGCTCCCCGTCGTGCGCCTTCGTTCAGTGCCTGGATCGCGTTGGCACTCAGTGCGCCAAAGCTCATGGCCGAAATGTTGAACACGCTGGCCGAATAGGGTTGTTTGCAGGCCGGCCCGCCTATGGTCACGCGAAAGTCGTGCCCGCTCAACTGCGTGGGGGCCATGGAGTGGTTGATCCATTCGTGCCCCTCGCCGTTCACGTCCACTTGGGTGCCGAACGGGCGCTTGTCGGTGTCGTTTTTGGCGCGCGCGTACACCAGACTGCGCTGCGAGCGCGAAAACGGCGTGGCCTCGGTGTCGCTCTCCAGAAAATACTGCCTGATTTCGGGGCGAATCTTTTCAAGCATGAAGCGCAAGTTCCCAATGATGGGGTAATTGCGCCGCACTGCGCTGTGTTTTTGGGTCAAGTCGCGCAGGCCCACCACGCACAATGAGCTGGCCACCAACCACACAGCCGCGCTGCTGCCGTTGCCCAAAGCCAGCCACCCATAAAGCCCCAGTATCCAGGCCAAAATGGCAAGGCCAAAAATGGTGTATCGAACCGGGTACAAGGCATTGAGGCGGTCAAGCAAAGCGGTCTCCCATAAGCGGATTACACTGCCAGCCATCTTACGGGTTCAACACATGACTGCCAACGCCAACACCAACGAAAACAGCAAAAATGGGCCAAGCCCCGATTCCATGAGCGACGAAGACTTCGACGCCCTCGACCAAATCCTGGACGATTTGCGAACCCGTTTAGAGGAAGTGCCCCAGTGGGAGTTCTGCGAGGGCTTCATGGCCGCATTGATTTGCTGCCGCCGCCCCGTGCCACAAGACGAGTATTTGGG
>JBDKEX010000066.1:0-5917 GCA_039798985.1 Pseudomonadota bacterium
TCAGGCAACTGGGTCAACTCCCAATCGCCAGCGGTGTTTTTTGCCACACGCACCACGGCGCCGGGGCGCAGTTTCAGGTGCGGGGGGGCTTTGTCTGCCAGGCCCGACTGCACGGGTTTAAGCCCTTCACCGGTCACCTCTATGGGGTCACCGTCGCCCCGGGCCAACACCACTTTGCGTGCAGACGCTCCGAGCACAACGGCTGTGCGCAGTTCGCCGTTGTCTGGCAGCTCGGCCAGCACGTCATCAATGGCTGAATCTCGGGCTTTGGGGTCGGCCGGCAGGTCAATAAACCGCTCGGGACCCCGGTAAAACTGCCTTTTCTCGAAATCCAACACACCTTTGCGGACGGCCGCATAAGCCGCACGCTGAGCCTTCGCGTCCAGCGTGGTGTAGACCTGCAAGCCGCGGGTGTAGGTGTCATCACCGTATTGCGCAAACACCACTTGCCGCACCATTTCCGACAGGTATTCGGCGTGGGTTTCGGTGGGGTTGTTTCGGTTTCGCAGTCGCAGCGGTTCTTCCTTGGCTGCCTGTGCTTGGGCCACCGAGATAAAGCCGTTTTCCAGCATTCGGTCAATGATGTGCAATTGGCGAATGCGTGCCCGTTTTGGGTTGCTGAAAGGGTTGTAAGCCGACGGCGCTTTGGGAAGACCGGCCAGCATGGCGGCTTCTGCCACTGACACATCCTTCAAAGCCTTGCCAAAATACACCTGAGCGGCCGCCGAAAAACCATAGGCCCGGTGCCCCAGGAAAATCTGGTTCATGTAGATTTCCAGAATTTGGTCCTTGGAAAGCAAGTGCTCCAGCTTGAAGGTCAGCAACACCTCATAGATCTTGCGCAGGTAACTTTTCTCGCTGGACAGGTAGACGTTGCGGGCCACCTGCATGGTGATGGTGGAGGCCCCTTGGCTCTTGGCCTGCCCCAGGTTGGCCAGCGCGGCCCGCGCCATGCCTATGTAATCCACGCCGCTGTGTTCGTAAAAACGGGAGTCTTCAATGGCCAGCACGGCGTTGATCATGACGGGCGGAATGTCCTCGATCGGCAGCAAATTGCGGCGTTCTTCGCCGAACTCTCCAATCAGCTCCCCTTCTGCGCTGAGCACCCGCAGCGGCAGCTTGGGCCGGTAGTCGGCCAGCTCGCTCACATCCGGCAAATTGGGGAAGGCCATGGCCAGAGCAATCCCGATCAGCAACATCAACAGCAACAGACCGGCAGTTGCCAGCCCTACCGCCCCCAAAAGCCACCGACGCAATGGCGAAGACCGCAAATTGCTTTGGGAGGTGGCAGGTTCCGATGAGGTTGTTTTGGGCATGGAGGCCTTGTGTAAAACTGCTCAGATTATAAAAACGCATTGCCTTTTGCCAGTGCGTTGGAAAAATCGGTGATACTGGCCCTAAATGATCGAACTCCGTCACATTTTGGCAACGTGCCGTGGGCGTCTCGCCTGCCGGATCGTTGTGGTGACAAGGGCTTGCTGATAGTATTGAACCTATTTTCTCGGATTGATGCGCCTTGCGTCGACAAACAGGGGACGACTTTGATCTCATTGGGATCCTTATTCAGCCGTGAAGCGGCACCTATGCTTGGGGTCGATATCAGCTCAACGACCATGAAATTGGTGGAGTTGGGGCGTGACCGGGCAGGTGGGTTGGTGGTGGAGCATTGCGCCATAGAGCCCATGGAACGCGGTTGGGTGGTGGAGGGAAATGTCGAGAAATTCGATGAGGTGGCTGAGGCCTTGCGTCGCTTGGTGCGAAAGTCCGGCACAAAGGCCAAAAACGTTGCACTGGCCTTGCCAGGGTCGGCAGTCATTACCAAGAAGATCGTTCTACCGGCGGGTTTGTCAGACAAAGAACTCGAAATTCAGGTCGAATCTGAAGCTGCTCAGTACATACCGTTTCCTTTGGCTGATGTGGCGCTCGACTTTTTCGTCATTGGCCCCAGTGCATCCTCCCCGAGTTATGTGGATGTTTTGCTGGCCGCTTCTCGCAAAGAAAAAGTGGCAGACCGACAAGGTTTGGTAGAGGCGGCCGGCCTTGTGCCGGTGGTGATGGACGTGGAATCGTACGCGTCGCGCCTGGCCGCTGGCCGGGTGATAGACAGCTTGGCCGATCATGGTGAAAACGCTCTGATCGCCTTGTTCGAGGTGGGCTCGCAGACCATGAGTTTGCAAGTGATCCGAAATGACGACGTTATTTACGAGCGTGACCAGATGTTCGGGGGCGTCAATTTGACGCAAATGCTTTCCAAGCAGTATGGGATTCCGGTCGAAGAAGCGGACACAAAGAAAAAAACAGGTGATTTGCCCCCCGACTACGCGGCCAAGGTGTTGAAGCCGTTCATGGAAAATTTGGCCCAAGAAGTGGGGCGAGCGTTGCAGTTTTTCTTTACCAGCACGCCGCACAACAAGGTGGACCAGGTGCTGCTTTCCGGGGGGTCTGCTGCCTTGCCGGGCTTGGCAGACGTGGTGGCCGCGCAAACCTCCTTCCCTTGCAAAATCATCAACCCGTTTGATGGCATGGCTTTGTCTTCTGCGGTGCAGGGGCGCAAACTGGCTTTGGAAGCGACGTCGTACTTGGTTGCCACCGGCTTGGCGTTGCGGAGGTTTCACCCATGATTTTGATCAACTTGCTTCCGCACCGTGAAGCCGCCCGCAAGCGTCAAAAAGACATGTTCTTGGTACAGGTGGTGCTTGCACTGGCCGTGGGCGGTTTGGTGGCGGGCGCCGTGTTTGCTTGGTATCAAGCGCAGTTGCTGTCTCAATCCAACCGAAACGAACTGCTGACCCAAGAGATCGTGAGGCTGGATGCTCAAATCAAGGACATCGCCGGATTGCAGACGCAACTCAATGCCCTGAAGTCGCGGCAACAGGCCGTGGAGAACCTGCAGGCCGATCGAAATTTGCCGGTCCACATGCTCAACGAGATTGTGAGCCGTTTGCCAGATGGGGTGTATTTGACCTCCATGAAGCAAGAAAACCAGAACATTGTTCTCAACGGCGTGGCCCAGTCCCAGGAACGGGTTTCAGAATTGCTGCGCAACTTAGGGAACAACAGCCCGTGGTTGACGCGGCCTGAGCTTGTCGAGATTGTTGCGGCCAATGTGAATTTGTCGCAGCGGGAGCAGCGGAGGGTGTCCAACTTCTCAGTCAAGGTGTACTTGCCCCGTGCTGAGAAAGAGCTTGACAAGAAGGTTCCAGACGGCGCTCAAGACAAAAAGGTCAAAGGTTGATTTGACCCAATCGGTACCACACCATGGCAACGAAAAAAAGCGCACCCAAAATAGACTTCGCTGCATTGCAGGAAGACTTGCGCCAGCAGTTTTCCGGATTGGATCCGAACGATCCCTCACAATGGCCCAAGGCACCCAAATACCTGCTCTTGCTGGGTGCGGCGGTGTTGGTTGTGGTGGGGCTCTGGTACGCCTGGCTCAGCGGGTTTGAAGAAGAGCTGGTCAAAGCCCAGCAGCAAGAAGTGCAGCTTCGGCAGGATTACCAAAAAAAATTGGCTCAAGCTGTGAATTTGGACTTGCTGAAGCAGCAACTTGAGCAGGTACAGCAGTACGTGACCCAATTGGAGCGCCAGCTGCCCAGCAAGGCTGAAATGGACGCCCTTTTGTCTGATATCAACCAAGCGGGCTTGGGGCGCAGTTTGCAATTTGAGCTGTTCCGCCCAGGCCAGATCAACGTACAGGAATACTACGCGGAGCTTCCCATTGCAGTGAAAGTCACAGGCTCGTACAACGACATTGGCCTGTTCGCTGCGGATGTGGCCAACTTGTCGCGTATCGTGACCTTGAACAATATGACGCTCGCCCCGGTCAAAGACCGTCCTGGTGCATTGACGCTTGAGACCACCGCAAAAACCTTCCGCTACCTGGACCCGGATGAGGCTTTGGCCCAACAAAAAGCCAAGGAAGCACAGAAGAAGGGAGCCAAAAAATGAGTCGTATTGAAGCGAATGTCCGACGGATTTTGGTCTCAATAACTTCTGTGGCTGTTGTTTCCGGGTGCTCCATGGCCGGTGGCGACGATTTGCGCACCTGGATGGTGGAACAACGCAATGGTGCCAAACCCAAGGTGGAACCCATCAAGGAACCTACCCGCTTTGTGCCAGAGGCTTATACCCAGATTGGGCAAGTATCGCCTTTCAGTGCCGATAAATTGACCATCGCTTTGCGAAACGACGCTTCCAAAAGTGGCAACGATGCCTTGGTGGCGCCAGAGCTGAAGCGTCGTAAAGAACCGTTGGAAGCCATGCCTTTGGACTCCATGGGCATGGTGGGCGTGATGGACAAAAATAACCAAAAAGTGGCGCTCGTCAAGGTGGACAATCTGCTTTATCAGGTCAAAGTAGGCAACTACCTGGGACAAAATTACGGGCGTATCACCCGCATCAGCGAAAGCGAAATCACCATGCGTGAAATAGTGCAAGACGGGGCAGGGGAATGGACAGAGCGGGCGGCCGCCTTGCAACTCCAAGAGGGAATCAAGAAATGAAGCAAAACAGCACAAATCATCCCGCTTTGGGGCTGCCAGCAAGTTCTGGGTGGCGGTTGGCTGGCCACGGCGCTCTGGTTGTGGCTTGTATGGCTGTGTCGGGTTGGGTGCATGCCCAATTGGCAATCAAGGCCGTGACAGCCACCTCGCAAGCCGGGTCTGAAGTGATCAGGATTGAATTGTCGGAACCTTTGAAGCAATTGCCTAAAGGCTTTGCCATTCAGGCGCCCGCGAGAATCGCTTTGGATTTTCCTGGAGCCACCAATGCGCTGGGCAAATCAACCGTGGAATTGAACCAGGGCAATTTGCGTTCTGCCAATGTGGTCGAAGCAGGGGATCGCACCCGTGTGGTGCTGAACCTGGGCCAGGCTGCCGGCTACCAAACACGTTTGGACGGCAATGCCCTGTTGGTGACCCTGGATGCCAAAGCCGCTGGAGCACCTGCCGCAGCCAGCGGAGGTGTGTTTGCCGAAAGCGGTAACGCAGATGCGCTGCCCCTGAAAGACGTTGATTTTCGCCGTGGGACCGAGAACACCGGTCGAGTGGTGGTGAGCTTGGCGTCGAACCAAGTGGGTGTGGACATTCGTCAGCAAGGCAAAACCTTGGTGGTTGACTTCCTGAAGACGTCGTTGCCTGAGGGCTTGCGTCGGCGCTTGGACGTGGTGGATTTTGGAACACCGGTTCAGACGGTTACCACCACCCAAACCGGCGACAAGGTGCGCATGGTCGTGGAGCCACGCGGGGATTGGGAGCACAGCGCCTATCAAAGCGACAACCAATTCGTCTTGGAGGTGCGTGAACGCAAAAACGACCCGAACAAGCTGACCAAGGGTCCGGGGTACGCAGGTGAAAAGCTTTCGCTCAACTTCCAAAACATTGAAGTTCGTTCCCTGTTGCAGGTGATTGCCGACTTCACCAATTTCAACATTGTCACGTCGGACTCGGTCGCGGGTAATGTTACCTTGCGCCTCAAAGATGTTCCTTGGGACCAAGCATTGGACATTATTTTGCAGGCCAAGGGTCTGGGCATGCGCAAATCCGGAAACGTGATCTGGATTGCGCCCAAAGACGAGATTGCTGCACGAGAAAAACTGGACTATGAAGCAGCGGCCTCGGTGCAGACCTTGGAGCCTGTGCGGACTCAGTCATTCCAGCTGAACTACGCCAAGGCGGTTGAAATAGCTGCGCAGCTCAGAGGCGAACTGCCGACCGCACCGGGTAGTGCGCCTGCAGCTTCTAGCAGCCAGCAACCTGCTGTTGCCAGGATATTGACAGCACGTGGCAGCGTCATGCCAGAGCAACGTACCAACCAACTATTCGTTACCGATATTCCTTCTAAGCTCGAGGCGATACAAGAACTTGTCAAGAAATTGGATATCCCTGTCCGGCAGGTGATGATTGAGGCCAGAATTGTT
>JBDKEX010000067.1:0-16018 GCA_039798985.1 Pseudomonadota bacterium
CGGCAGATCGCGAATAAATCCCACGGTGTCAGACAAGGAAACGGTTCGCCCAACCTCCCCCAGGTACATCTGTCGCGTGGTGGTGTCCAGGGTGGCAAACAATTGGTCGGCCGCGTAGGCACCCGCTTTGACCAGCGCATTGAACAACGACGATTTGCCCGCGTTGGTGTAACCCACCAGCGAAACAGTGAATGCAGACCGCCTTTCGCGTTGCCGCCTTTGGGTTGCACGTTGGCGCTTGACCTTGTCCAACCTGTCCCGGGTGCGCTTGATCGCGTCGCCAATCATACGTCGGTCGAGCTCGATCTGGGTTTCACCCGGCCCCCCACGCATGCCGATACCACCGCTTTGCCGCTCCAAGTGGGACCAGCGGCGCACCAGGCGTGTGGACAGGTACTGCAAACGCGCCAGTTCAACTTGCAGTTTGCCTTCGTGGCTCCTGGCACGTTGGGCAAAAATCTCCAAAATCAACAACACCCGGTCGTTCACCGCCATGCCCATGTGGCGCTCCAGGTTGCGCTGCTGGGCGGGGCTCAGGGCTTGATCGAACAGGATTTCCGTGGCCCCATGCCCCAAAGCCAGGGCCTTGATTTCATCGGCCTTGCCGCTGCCCACAAACAGCGCCGGGTCGGGGGCTCGGCGCTTGCAAACCACCTTGTCGGCAACTTGGTACCCCGCCGTCAGCGCCAATTGCGCCAGCTCGTCGAGTTCGTTGTCAAAATGGGGCAGCCCCAAATCCACTCCCACAAGCACCACCTTGGGCAAGGATGTGCCGCGCGTCTTGTTATCGGTCGTCAAAATGCAAAAGGCCCCAACAGGCAAGCTGCTGGGGCATTCAAGTCGAGAGGAAAAGAAATCACTCGGCTTCGTTGCCAGCGGCAGCGAACTGCACGGGCCGGCCGGGAACGATGGTGGAAATGGCGTGCTTGTACACCATTTGGGTCACTGTGTTGCGCAGCAACACCACGTACTGGTCAAACGACTCAATTTGGCCTTGCAGTTTGATCCCGTTCACCAGATAGATGGACACCGGCACATGTTCGCGCCGAAGTTGGTTCAAGAAAGGATCTTGCAAAAGTTGGCCTTTGTTGTTGCTCACGATATGCTCCGTGTTCAAAAAGTTGAGAAGTTGTGACCATACCACAGCAACAGCCCAAATATTGGGTTGGCTGAAGTTTCCTAGTCTTTGAAGGGGTTGGCCGTGGTTTTGAATTCGATGCGCAAGGGCGTGCCAACCAGATCAAACGCCTTGCGAAACCGCCCCTCCAAGAAGCGCCGGTAGCTAGCGCTGACATGTTCCAGCGAATTGCCGTGAATCACAATAACCGGAGGATTCATGCCACCTTGGTGGGCGTAGCGCATTTTGGGGCGAAACATTCCGCTGCGCTGGGGCGCCTGCAAGGCAACCGATTCGGCGAGCAGGCGCGTCAACACCGGCGTGGACATTTTGCGCATGGATGACGCATGGGCCTGGGCAATAGACTTCCACAGCGGCGCCAAACCCTGCCTTTTTTGTGCCGATATCTGGTGCAAGGCCGCAAATTTCAGAAAACCCAGCCGGCTCTCAATCGATCTTTCAATGAGTTCACGCTGGTAGCTGTCTATGGCGTCCCATTTGTTGATCGCCAACACCACGGCACGGCCGCTTTCCAGCACAAACCCTGCAATATGGGCGTCTTGGTCGGTAATGCCTTGGGTGGCATCGATCAGCAACAGGACCACATGGGCGTCTTCAATTGCCTGCAATGTTTTCACCACCGAGAACTTCTCGATCGCTTCAAAAACCTTGCCTTTGCGGCGCAACCCGGCCGTGTCGATCAATTCAAATTTTTGCCCGTTTCGCACAAAAGGAACTTTGATCGCGTCGCGAGTTGTGCCGGGCATGTCGAACGCCACCAAGCGTTCCTCGCCCAACCAGGCATTGATCAAAGTGGATTTCCCCACATTGGGGCGGCCTGCAACCGCCAAACGGATCACCGGATCAACCTCTTCTACCGGGCCGTCTTCCAGGTCCGGCCAAACCAGTTGGTCCAGTGCGTGCTCCACCATGGAGCGTATACCCTGCCCGTGGGCAGCCGACACGGGCAGCACTTCGCCCAACCCCAGCTCGTAGAACTCAACCAGTTGCGCACCTTCCTTCAGACCTTCGGCCTTGTTGGCCACCAACAAGGTGGGCTTGCCCAGTTTGCGCAGGTAGTTGGCAATGTCATGGTCTTGGGCACTGGGGCCCGCGCGGGCATCCAGCACAAACACCACCACATCGGATTCGGCAACGGCCTGGCGGGTCTGCTTGGCCATTTCCTGGTAAATGCCATCCTCCGACCGTGGCTCGAAGCCGCCCGTGTCTATGACGATGAATTCTCGACGACCCAGGTGGGCGTTGCCATAGTGCCGGTCGCGGGTCAACCCGGGAAAATCGGCCACGATGGCGTCACGCGTGTGCGTTAAACGGTTGAACAAGGTGGACTTGCCCACGTTGGGGCGCCCCACCAATGCAATAACAGGCTTCATTCGATTTGCCAGGCGTAAACGCCGCCTTTTTGGGTGACTGCAAGCAGCGTGTTACCGTGCCAAATAGGATCACCCACCACGGGGGAACCGTCGGTGTTGGTTCGGACCAACGTTGCGCCATTGGCCGGCGCCAGCACATGAAGCCAACCTTGCGAGTCCCCCACCGCCACCCCTTTGGAGGAGGCCGCTGGCGCGGTCAAGCCACGGTTGAGCAAATCTTCCACAGACCACAACACTTCGCCCTGGGTTCGGCTCCAAGCTTGCACACGGCCATTGCTTTCAACACCAAAAACCCGTGTCGCGTCTCCATCGACACCGGTGGCGCCATTGGCCGGTTTGGTCCATTGCAAAACGCCACGGTTTGCTTCAATGCAACCCACCGCAGCCTGAAAAGCCCGGGCACAAATTTGCGCGCCTTGCCGGGTGGTGCGCCCGACCAAGTCAACCAAACGCTCTATTTCATTGACCCCTCTGGGGTTGGCGATGGCCGCCTCCCACCGCATGCTGCCGCCGTTGGGGTTCAGGCCCACCATGCGCCCCCCCGACCCCAAAATCAGCGTGTCGTTGTAGGGTTGCAACAGGCCCGGCTGCTGCAACAAGAGGGCATCGGCGGAACGCACATTTTGGGACCACAACCGTGCGCCAGTGGCGGCGTCAAACGCGTAAACGCTGCGATCACCCGCCTGCACAAACACACGTTGGCCCGCCACCAGAGGCGGTGTGAAAACCCGCGAAGGCAAACGGCTGCGCCACAGCTCTTTGCCCTGGGCCAGCACAACCAATTCATTGCCGGGGGTAACGGCGGCCAGCCAAACGCCATCAAAACCCACGCCGGATGACACGCCCCCGGCCACTGTGGCGCGCCAAGACTCTGCGCCGCTGCTGACTTGGAAGGCGCGAACCAAACCCCCGCTGCTGGGAACCAGCACCTGTTCGGCGTGAAATACGGGCGGCAATGCACCTGGAACCCCGGCTGGTGCGGCCCACAAAGGCTTGGCCGCCAGAGTGGCTTTGTAGGGTACAAGCGCCTTGGGTTCGGGCTTTTTAGGGGCAGAACCGCAAGCCGCCAAAAGCAAAACCGCACCCGTCAACAAAGCGGCACGGCGCAGCCCCTTCCAGGTGCTTAGCGAGATGTCAGCCGTCATGACTTTCCTTGGTCTGCATCAATATCCTGTGCATTCACCCCCAACGCATTGAGCTTGGCCTCCACAATCCGGCGGTATTCCAAGTCCAGCGTCAAACCTTTGTAGGCCTTTTTGTAAGCGGTTTTTGCAGCGTCTGTTTGCCCTTGCGCCAGCTGAATGTCGCCCTTGCGGTCTTCAGCCAAGGGTTCGAGCTCGGCTGGCACTTTGCTGGTCAGCAGCGCCAACGCCTTGTCATACGCTTGGGCGTCGAGCTCCAAACCGGCCAAACGTATGCGGGCCAAGCCTGCCAACACGTCGTCACTGGACTTGTCAACCACCCATTGAAGGGCGGCCCGGGCCGGCTCGGGCTTGCCCGCCTCGGCCAAGGCCATGGCCGCCAACAAACCGCCCTGGTAGGTCTGAACGGTGCTGCCACCGTTGCTTTGCAAATCCGCCCACACCCGTTGAATCTTTTCGGCATCCTTGGAGGGCACGGCCCGCTCAAGTTCCTCGTACAAAGCTGCGGCTTGAAGCGCCGTCTTTTGCTGCCAATACTGCCAGCCATTCCAGGCGGCAAAACCGCCAAACACCAAAATCAACAACCAGGTGATGGCATTGCCATACTTGGACCAAAAATGCCGCATTTGCGCAATTTGTTCTTGCTCGTCAAGGTCGAGGTGGGCTGCCATAGCGGTTCAGTACAGATTTAAGGGTTGGCGGATTGTAGGACCAGGAGGGGTTTGGCTGGCAACAGCGCGCGGTCAGAGCAAGCGGGGGCCCCAAATCGAGACCTGATCCAGTGGCAGTAGAGTTTGCTCCAAGATGGTACCCGCCTCGGCACGCAGCGGCTTAACGGCCACCAAGCTCTGAGCCAGCTCGGATTCACCAAAAATCAAGGCATAACGTGCGCCACTGGCATCCGCCTTTTTGAATTGAGACTTCATGCTCCCCCAGCCTTCGGCACCCGCAGCGTGCATTTGCACCGCCACACCGCTCTGGCGCAAAGCCCGCAAAGTTTTCATCACCGTGGGCACGGCATCTGGCTGGGGTACCACCGCATAGGCATCGGGCACAGGTGCGGCAGGCAGCAAATTCTGGGACTTGAGCAATTCCAAGATGCGCTCCACCCCCAGGGCCCAACCCACTGCGGGTGCCGGCTTGCCACCGATTTGTGCGATCAGCCCGTCGTAGCGCCCACCGGCGCAAACCGTGCCTTGCGAACCCAGCGAAGCGGTCACAAACTCGAAAACACTGAGGTTGTAATAATCCATCCCGCGCACCAAACGGGGGTTGATCTTGTAGGGGATGCCTTGCTCGTCCAGCAGCTTGCGCAGTTGCTCAAAATGCTGCAACGACTCTGGACCCAAATAGTCCATCAACTTGGGGGCGGCTTCCACCACCGCCTGCATGGCCGGGTTTTTGGTGTCCAAAATACGCAGCGGATTGCTGTACAAACGGCGCTTGGCGTCTTCGTCCAGCACATCGGTGTGTTGTTCCAAATGCGCGATCAAGGCCTGGCGGTGGGCCAGTCGCTCAGCGGGTTGACCCAGGCTGTTGATTTCCAAGCCCACGTCTTGCAGGCCCAGTTCGCGCCAAAGGTCGCAAGCCATAACGATCAGTTCGGCATCCACGTCGGGGCCGGCAAATCCCAAGGCCTCGGCACCCATTTGGTGAAACTGCCGGTAGCGCCCACGTTGCGGCCGCTCGTGGCGAAACATGGGCCCCATGTAGTACAGCCGCTTGGGGCCGTCGTACAACATGGAGTGCTCCACCACGGCCCGAACCACTCCGGCTGTTGCTTCAGGTCGCAAGGTCAAGTGTTCGCCATTCAAGCGGTCCTCGAAAGAGTACATCTCTTTCTCAACAATGTCGGTCACTTCGCCCAAACCGCGTACGAACAAACCGGTGGGTTCAACAATCGGCGTGCGAATGTTGCGGTAGGCATAACGCGCCATCAGTGCACGGACCTTGCCCTCGAGCCACTCCCAATGCGCGGAATCAGGGGCCGCAATGTCGTTCATGCCTTTGACGGCGCTTATTTTTTCTGCCATGTTGTTGAAACCGTTGGATTCAGGCTGCGACCTGTTGACCAAATTTGTTCTGAATGTACTGCTCGACGATTTGCTGGAATTCGGCAGCGATGTTGTCGCCCCGCAGCGTCATTTTCTTTTCGCCATCTATGAACACGGGGGCTGCAGGGGCTTCGCCGGTGCCCGGCAAACTGATGCCGATGTCCGCGTGTTTGCTTTCGCCTGGGCCGTTGACGATGCACCCCATCACGGCCACCTTCATGTGTTCGACACCCGGGTAGCTCTCGCGCCAGCTTGGCATAGACGCGCGCAAATAGTCGTCGATTTGCTTGGCCAATTCTTGAAAAACCGTGCTGGTGGTGCGCCCACACCCTGGGCAAGCGGTCACACTGGGCACGAAGCTGCGCAGGCCCAAAGCCTGCAAAATCTCCATGGCCACCACCACTTCTTGGGTGCGTGCCTCGCCGGGTTGCGGGGTCAATGACACCCTGATCGTGTCGCCTATGCCTTGCTGCATCAACACCGAAAGGGCTGCAGCCGAGGCAACCGTTCCTTTGGTGCCCATGCCCGCCTCTGTCAGCCCCAAATGCAAAGGGTAGTCGCAGCGCTCATGCAGCTGTTGGTACACGGCTATCAAATCCTGAACACCGCTGACCTTGCACGAAAGCACAATGTCCTCTGGGGCCATGCCCAGCTCTTGTGCGCGTTGCGCCGATCCCAAAGCGGAAGCAATCAGCGCCTCGTACATCACCTGCTTGCCATCCCAGGGAACAGCACGCCGAGCGTTTTCGTCCATCATGCTGGCAAGCAAATCTTGGTCGAGGCTGCCCCAATTCACGCCTATGCGCACGGGCTTGTTCCACCGAACAGCGGCTTCCACCATTTGTGAAAACTGTTTGTCCTTCTTGTCGCCTCGCCCCACGTTGCCAGGGTTGATTCGGTACTTGGAAAGCGCCTGCGCCATGGCAGGGTGATCGGTGAGCAACTTGTGCCCGTTGTAGTGAAAGTCGCCGATCAATGGGACGTGAATGCCCATGCGATCGAGTTGCTCCCGAATGTGGGGCACAGCAGCGGCGGCCTCGTCATTGTTGACCGTGATCCGAACCAGCTCGGACCCCGCTTGCGCCAGTTCTTTGATTTGAATCGCGGTGCCGATGGCGTCTGCGGTGTCCGTGTTGGTCATGGACTGCACGCGAACAGGCGCATCGCCACCCACAGTCACCACATGGTCGCCCCAAACCACCCGCCCTTGCCGGGACTTGCGTTGTATCGTCATGGTTTACTGCACCTCAAAACGGGCAACGTTGTTCCGCGCCTTGGCCAACACATCCAAAGCCTGCCCCCGAACCGCAACGTCCAGCACATCGGCACGGCCGCTTGTTACGCGGTACGGCGCGTCAGTTGAAAACTCCGCCGTTTCGCCGGCCTGCAAATTGCGCTGCAGCAGCAACTTGTTTTGCGCGCCAACCACTTCAACCCACACCGTGTCGCGGGCCATCAAACGCAAAATGGCGGCATTGTTCGGTGCGGTTTGCGGGACAGAGGGCTCAGCCACCACCGGAGTGGATGCTGCAACCGTCGCCGAATTGGGCGCTGGCGTGGGTTCTGCTGCAACCGGTGCAACTGGCGCAGCCAAGGGGGTTGCGTCGCCTTCTGGCAAAGGGGTTCGCACCACCGTTGTCGCGGTACCCGGGGCATCTGCATTGGGCAAGGTCCACCACAACACCAACGCGACCACCACCAACGCCAAAGCGGCCCAGGCCGGTTTCAAGGTCAAAGGCCGGTGCTTGCTGGCCGGAGCGGTTCCACGTCCGCCTGTCATTGATGTGCGAAACGGCGTGTTGAGGTCGTTTTCATTCACGCCCAGCCGCACCGTTTGGCTGCCAGGCAGCGCCGCCAACACAGGCGCGGAATCGACTTTGAGAACGCGGCACACACTGGAGGCCAACGCACGGGCAAAAGTCATGTCCGGCAGGTCCTCGTAACGCCCCGCTTCAAGCGCTTCAAGTCGGCGCACCGGGACCTTTAGCATGGCCGCCAGTGCTGCCACATGCAAGCCCGCACTTTCGCGCAACGCCCGAAGCGAATTGGGCGCCCCCGCCTCCGCCACGGTTGCGGCGCTTGGCAGATGTTCCAGCGATTCACTCATTGAATGCTCCTCTGAGGTAAGTGTCCGCCTCCCGAGACTGTCCAAATCGCCTTGTAAGTTGCTCGCCCAGTTGCCGTGCAACTTCTCGGTTGTTCAATTTATTTTCAATGCGCGCACCCAGCCAAAGCGATTCCGCGTTGGCCAATTCCGAGTTATTGAGCCGACGCGCGTAAAACTGCGCCTTGGTGTATTCACCCCGCTGGTAAAGCAGCGATGCCAAGTTGAACATCACAAACGGGTTGCCTGCGTCCAACTCAAAAGCACGGGTCAGGCTGCGCTCAGCCTCAACCGATTGCCCGGCACGCGCCTGACAAACCCCCAGCGCCATCCAGGTGCGTTGTGCGGCGCGGTAGTTGGGCACTTTCAGCGCAGCATCGAAGGCTTTTGCAGCTTCCGCGTAGCGTGTTGCCTGGCAATGCATCCATCCCAGGTTGTGCCAAATATCTCCGTCCCGGTCGTCGAGCCGCAACGCCTGCTGAAAGCTCGATTCGGCCAGTTTGGGCTCGTTGAGCTGCATAAAAATGAGCCCACGCAAGTTGTACGCGGCAGCAAAATTCGGGTCTGCCGCCAACGATTGCTTGACTTCATCCAAAGCGACCGTGGCTTTGCCTTGCTCAAAATACCCCGAGGCCAGCTCCAAGCGTATGCGCGCACGCTTGCGGTTCTCGGGCTCATCAAAATCGGTCACATAGTCTTTTGCACTGCCCCCATTGGCGGCGGCAGCGCCGCCCGCAGCCGGAGCGCCGGCGCACCCCGCCAAAACCATCAATGCCCCAGCCAAAGCCAACACCGCCCACCACAAGCGCTTCATTCAGACACCTCTCGGGTTTTCCACTGCACCACTTGCTCGATGGGTGCATCGCGGCGCGATGCCAGCCGCTCGCTGGCCCGGGTGCGGTCCAACACATCGCCTGCCAATTGCCCGCAAGCAGCGTCAATGTCGTCACCGCGGGTTTTGCGCACAGTGGTTACCACCCCTGCAGCCAACAATGTGTCTGCAAACGCTTTCACCGCCCCTTTGGAGGAACACTTCAAGCCGGAATCGGGGAAGGGGTTGAAGGGAATCAGGTTGACTTTGCAAGGCACGCCCCGCCCACCATGCTGGCGCAACAAGGCCAACAGTTCCTGAGCGTGCTCGGGTGTGTCGTTCACACCGTCCAACATACAGTATTCGAAGGTGATGAAATCGCGTGGAGCCGATGGCAAATACCGCAGACAAGCGTCCAGCAACTCAGCCAAGGGGTATTTGCGGTTCAGCGGCACCAGGTGGTCGCGCAGCGCATCATTCGGCGCATGCAAAGACACGGCCAAAGCCACCGGACAATCCTGGCTCAGGCGGTCCATCATGGGCACCACACCCGAAGTGGACACCGTGACCCGGCGCCGCGACAGGCCGTATCCATGGTCGTCGAGCATGGTTTTCAAGGCCGGAACCAGTGCACTGTAGTTCTGCAGGGGTTCGCCCATGCCCATCATCACCACATTGGAAATGACGCGCTCGGCGGTGTTGAATTTTTTGCGCAGGTGGTGTTCGGCAAACCACAGCTGGGCCACGATTTCACCGGTGCTGAGGTTGCGACTGAAACCCTGGTGCCCCGTGGAGCAAAAACGGCAACCCACAGCGCAGCCCGCCTGGCTGGACACACACAGGGTGCCACGGTCGTCTTCGGGGATGAACACCGTCTCAACGGCATTGCCGCCGCCCACATCGAACAGCCACTTGATGGTGCCGTCGGTGGATTCTTGCTGGGTGAGCACGGGCAGGCCTCGCACCTCACAAACCCCCGGCAGCTTGTCGCGCAAACTGCGGGCCAAATCGGTCATGTCGTCGAAACGAGCGACACCTTTTTGGTGGATCCAGCGAAACAATTGAACGGCCCGGAAGCGCTTTTCCCCGAGCCGCTCGCAAAAGGCGGCCAAACCGTCAAGATCGAAATCCAGCAGATTGGCCGTCATCAAACGATCAACGTGCGTACACGTTCATGCCGGGGAAGAAAAACGACACTTCAACAGCCGCAGTTTCAGGCGCGTCAGAACCGTGAACGGCGTTGGCGTCGATGCTGTCCGCGAAGTCGGCGCGGATGGTGCCAGCCGCCGCCTTCTTGGGATCGGTGGCGCCCATCAGGTCGCGGTTTTTGGCAATCGCGCCTTCGCCTTCCAGCACCTGAATCATCACGGGGCCGGAGATCATGAAATCCACCAAGTCCTTGAAGAAGGGGCGCTCTTTGTGCACAGCGTAGAACTGTTCGGCATCGGCGCGGGACAGGTGAACCAGCTTTGCAGCTGCGATCTTGAGGCCAGCAGCTTCGAAACGGCTGTAAATTTGGCCGATCACGTTCTTGGCAACAGCGTCGGGCTTGATGATGGACAGGGTGCGTTCAATCGCCATGGGAATCCTTAAGGGGTCTAAGTTCAAGAGGTTAGCAAAGCTTTCGATTGTAACCTTGGTACATGAATGGAATCAGCCGCGCGGTTTTTTGCGATACCCGGCGCGCCGGGCCCGATCCGGTTGCCCACCAGGACTTGAGGAGCGACGCCCCGCCCCCTCTGCACCAATATAGCCATAAGAGGTTTTCATGGGGTCGGGCTGCCCATAGCCCCCCGACTCGCCGTCGTCCCGCCGGGTGGGGCGTTGGGTGCGCCCACCCCTAGGCACCGGAGGCCCGTCCACCAACTTGGGCTGACTGGGGCGCGGCCCCTGGCCCTTGTTCCGGCGGCTGCTGGGGTGGCGGTTGCCGGGCGTGGGCCGGCCGGCCGCGCGGTTGGGGCCACGCCCGTCGTGCACCGGCTGCTCCATACCGGCTGCCGAGGTCAGGCGGTCAATGTCTCGGTGATCCAGTTCCATCCAGACCCCACGCCGAAGACCTCGAGGCAACATGACGGCACCGTAACGGATACGGATCAACCGACTGACGGCATGGCCCACGGCTTCCAGCATGCGGCGCACCTCGCGGTTGCGGCCCTCGGCAATGGTGACCCGGTACCAGCAGTTGGCCCCATCGCCACCGCCGTCTTCTATGGTTTGGAACTGCGCCAAACCGTCGTCGAGTTGAACGCCATCGAGCAGGCGTTGCTTTTCATCGTTGCTCAAAGCCCCCAGCACGCGCACCGCGTATTCGCGTTGCAGACCAAAGCGCGGGTGCATCAACTTGTTGGCCAGTTCACCCGAGTTGGTAAACAGCAACAGGCCTTCGGTGTTCAAATCCAGCCGTCCCACCGACTGCCATTTGCCTTGGTGCAACCGGGGCAAGCGCCGAAACACCGTGGGCCGGTTCTGCGGGTCGTCATGCGTTACCACCTCGCCGGCAGGTTTGTGGTACGCCAGCACGCGCGGCGGCGGCGGCGCGATCCGTACCCGAATCGGCTTGCCATTGACCTTGACCGAGTCGCCGAACATGATGCGTTGGCCAATGTGCGCCGGTTCGCCGTTGACCGAGATGCGGCCCTCCAGAATCATTTGTTCCATTTCAAGCCGCGACCCCAAACCGGCTTGGGCCAACACCTTGTGCAACTTGGGCGCATCCACTTCGGGCTTCAGCACCCGTTTGGCAGGCAAATCGGGGGTGACCGCCTCTTGCTCGGCATCGAATTCGCCCGAAATCACGTCCTCAAAACGGGCCACGGCTGCCGCGGTGGGCTGGGGTTTTGCCCTCGGCTCAGCGTTTGCCTGCGCCGCTGCTGGTTCGCCTGTGTTGTCAGGGGTGTCGTTCATGGTTCAAGGCTCCAGGGTGGGCAAAAAGGCTTCGTCAGCAGAAAAATCCAGGCCCATCAACGTGTTGGCGGGCAAGGCGGAAACATCGAGCGGGGGCAAGGCATCTAGGGACGCCAAGCCCAAATCATCTAAAAACTGCCGGGTGGTGGCGTAAAGTGCCGGCCGGCCAACGGTTTCCCGGTGGCCTATCACCTCTACCCACCCCCGGTCCTCCAGGTGCTTGAGGACGGTGGAATTGATGGTGACCCCACGAATATCCTCCATGTCGCCCCGGGTCACTGGCTGGCGGTAGGCAATGATGGCCAATGTCTCCATTGCAGCACGGCTGTACTTGGGTGGCTTTTCTGGGTTCAAACGGTCCAGAAACGGTCGCATTTCGGGCCTGCTTTGAAAACGCCAACCGCTGGCCACACACACCAGTTCCACGCCCCGCCCCGCCCAGGCCTGCTGCAAATCGGCAAGCATGCTCCGCAGGGTGTCGTGGTTCACGGCGCCGTCAAACAGGACGGCCAACTGGCGCAAAGGCAAGGGTTCTTGCGCGCATATCAGGGCGGTCTCCAGAATGCGCCGTGCATCCGAGGTGTTCATGCAATCAAGGGTTGGGGCAACACAAGTGCGCCATAGCGGGGCCCGAATATGGGCAAACCATTCGGTGTAATGGGCTGGGTACAGCGCCTAACTTTCGAACATTGTGGTCGCAGTGGGCTGCCAACGCAAGGCTGCATTGTAATCCAGCCCAGCCTGCCTCGCAGCTTCGATCAAATCGGCCGGGGCGGGCGCAGCCAAATCCAGCTTTTCGCCCGTGATGGGGTGATCTAAAACCAAGCGGCAAGCATGCAAAGCTTGCCGCGCCATGCCCAGCACAGGCTTGCCGCCGTAAAGCGCGTCCCCCACCAGTGGGTGCCCCAACCACGCCATGTGAACACGTATCTGGTGGGTGCGCCCAGTTTTCAATTTACACCCCACCAAGCTGTATCCGCGTTGCGACTGCAGCAGGTGCACCAACGTCTGAGCGGATTTGGCGCTGGTGCTTCCATCGCGCAACACCGCCATGCGTACCCGGTTGCGGGGGTCTCGGCCCACGGGCTGGTCAACCCAACGTTCTTGTTCGTCTTCTGGCACGGGAACCCGGCCATGTGCCAATGCCCAGTAAATGCGGTGGACCCGGCGCTCTGCGATCATTTTGACCAAGGCTTCCACAGCGGCTTGGGTTTTCCCCACCATCAACAGACCGCTGGTGTCTTTGTCCAGTCTGTGCACAATGCCCGCCCGTGGCAGGTGTTTCGCTTGGCCGTGGTAGGCCAACAAGCCGTTGAGCAAAGTGCCCGTCCAGTTGCCCGCTGCGGGGTGAACCACCATTCCCGCGGGCTTGTTGACCACCATGAGGTGGTCGTCCTCGTACACGGCGTCAAGAACCATCGCCTCGGGCACAAATGCGGTGGCTTGTTCGCTTGGCCGCAATTCCACCTCAACCGCAAGCCCAACCTTGACCTTGAGCGAAGCCTTGCTCGCAAGCACGCCCTGCACCTGCACAGCCCCTTGCTCGATCAACTGTTGCAGGTAAGACCTCGAAAATCCGGGCAACTCCGCGGCCAGCCATTTGTCCAGCCGCTCGGCATGGGCGGCAACCGGCACCACCAAACTGCGCCGCTCGGCACCGGAATCCAACTCATCGGCATCTTCCAAAGACGCAGGCACGGTTGAAGGGTTGGTCGATACAATCGCAGCAGACAATTCGTCGGTCCTGTAAGAAAGCGCGTTCAAAGATGAAGTCCGCCCGATTATCCGTCGTTGCCAACAGTGCCCGTCCGGCGGGGTGGCATTGGGGCGCGGCGGTCTTGTTGTGTGGCCTGCTGACTGCTTGCGCCAACACCCCGCCTGTGGATGAAACCTTGGACTGGAGCGTGGACAAAATATACAAAGAAGCCATGGGTGAGCGCAACGCTGGCAACTTTGAAAAGGCGGTTCGCCTGTTTGACAAGCTCGAAGGGCGCGCCGCCGGTACACCTTTGGCGCAACAAGCCCAGTTGGAGAAGGCGTATGCGCACTACAAGGCCAGCGAGCAGGCGCAGGCCATTGTCACCATCGATCGATTCATCAAACTTCACCCCGCCAGCCCTGCGTTGGACTATGCCCTGTTTCTCAAGGGATTGGTGAACTTCAACGACAACCTGGGCTTGTTCAGCTCGCTCTCCAATCAGGATTTGTCGGAACGCGATCAAAAGTCAGCCAAGGTATCCTTCGAAGCGTTCAAGGAGCTGGTTGAGCGGTTCCCGGCCTCCAAATACGCTGCCGACGCTCAAAACCGCATGGCCTACATCGTCAATTCTTTGGCGCAGTCAGAAATCCATGTGGCCCGCTACTACATGAGCAAGGGCGCCTACTTGGCCGCGGTGAACAGGGTGCAGCAGGCATTGACTGACTACAGCGGCGCTCCAGCGCACGAGGAAGGCTTGTTCATTCTGACACAGGCCTACCAGGCGTTGGGACTCCAGGATTTGCGCCAAGACGCATTTCGGGTGTTGGAAAAAAATTACCCCAACAGCACCTATCTGGGGCGCAATGTCACGTCCAAGGCAAATCCTTGGTGGAAGCCCTGGTAACCAGGTCGCTCAAAACCAGTTGCACTTCAGCTTCTGACTTCAACATACGCATGGGCGGCAAACTGCGCATCAGCGTTTTTCCGTAACCCCTGCGCGTCAGCCGGTTGTCCCCTATGACCAGCAAACCGTGGTCGGTTTCGCTGCGTATCAGCCGGCCCGCACCCTGCTTCAACGCAAGCGCTGCTTCGGGCAAATGAAAGCTTTTGAACGCATTTTGCCCCTTGCTTTCTGCCAATTGAGCTTGTGCTTGCACCCATGGGTCGTCGGGCGGGGGAAAGGGCAATTTGTCGATCACGACCATTTGCAAACAGTCGCCAGACAGGTCTACCCCCTCCCAAAAGGAATACGAAGCCACCAGCACCGCGCCTGCACCGCCAGGTTGCCCGGCTCTGCGAAAACGGTCCAACAGTTCACGCTTGGACATGCCTTTGCCTTGGCTCAACACTTCGGGCCCCAGATCCTGGGCCGCGCGCAGTTTCAACACATTGCCCACAGCGTCCAGCGACCGCAGGGTGGTGGTCAGAACGAGTGTCCTGCCCCCCAGCGCCAGCACCCAAGGCCAAATGCGGCCGGCCAGTTCAGTGGCGTGGTCCGAGCTCCCCGGGTCCGGCAACTCAGGGGGAACATACACCGAAGCTTGGTAGCCGTAATCAAACGGGCTGGGCACCTGCAGGGTTTTGGCCGATCCAAGCCCCAAGGGCTCGGTGAATCTGTCAAAGCGATCGCCAATTGCCAGGGTGGCGGAGGTGAACACCCAAGTTTTGCCAAGGGGTGCTTCGGCGTTGGCGTTGGCCGGGTGCTTCACCTGCCCCAGCGCGCCCAGCTCTTGTAGCGTTAACGGCGCCCGTGTCCAACGGGGGTGCGCGCCGGGCTCCACCCAAGAGGCCACGGTGGCGCATTCCCCCTGCAAATCT
Source organism: Pseudomonadota bacterium (assembly GCA_039798985.1). Classification (GTDB taxonomy): domain Bacteria; phylum Pseudomonadota; class Gammaproteobacteria; order Burkholderiales; family Burkholderiaceae_C; genus JBDKEX01. Next base: position 15,044 of record JBDKEX010000067.1, read on the forward strand.
TGGTTGACGCTCCAATCGGTGCAAAGGAGCCAGCGTTCTTGCTGTGCCTGCCCACGCATTCCCAAGGCCTGCAGCTCGGGGTTGCTGCCTGCTTGGCCCAAGGCCTGTATCAACTGGCTTGTGGCAGCAAGCAGGGCATTTTGACCCGCCAGCCATTGCGCAGGGGCTGCCTGCAACAGGAGCGGCGGCCAAGGCAACCGTTTGGTCGGTAAATCCTGGAAAACGCCCTCTATTTGAACCAAAGCCGATTCAAGTGCCGCCGCTAACTTCAACCCATTTTGGGTATCAAAGGCGTGTGCCCGCACCCCGGACACAACCTCTTGCAACCAGTCCCACCAGACTCTGGTTCCAGTGGAATGACCCAAAAATTGGGCCCCGATATCGAGCAAGTGGTGGGCTTCATCCATCACCACCACCTCTGCGGAAGGCAGGAGCTGCACGTCGGCGGTGGCTTTGAGCGCGAAATCGGCAAAAAACAAATGGTGATTCACCACCACAATATCGGCCGCCAAGGCCTGACGCCTTGCGGCATAGAAGTGGCATGTGCCGATGTGCTGGCAGGCGTTGCCCGTGCAGTTTTCGGCGGTTGAGGTGACCCAAGGTCGCAGCGGCCCGGTTTCGTCCATGGCAAACAACTCGTCAAGGTCTCCGGTTTGGGTTGCTTGCGCCCAGTGGGTTACTGCGTTCGCTTGGTCCGCAAAAAATCGGTCGCTCTGGGGAATACGCTGCCACACCTGGCTCAACCGCAATTGGCACAGGTAGTTGCCGCGGCCTTTGAGCAGTCGCACCTGTTTGGGCAACACCAACTTGTCGAGCAGGGCCGGCAAATCGCGTTGGCACAATTGGTCTTGCAGGGCCTTGGTCGCGGTCGAAATCAACACCTTTTTGCCACTCAGCAAAGCGGGCACCAGATAAGCGTAGGTTTTGCCCACGCCCGTGCCGGCCTCCACAACCAGCATGCCGTGCTGATCTATG
>JBDKEX010000068.1:0-2870 GCA_039798985.1 Pseudomonadota bacterium
GGCAGCACGAACAAAGGTGTGAAGTTGACACTGCCCGGCCCCCAGAGCTGCAAAGCGGCAAAAGCCGCTACATCGGCCCAGACGGTGACGCTCCAACGCAAGGACCACCAAGGCGCTTGCGAGTGGGGTTGGGACCAACGCAGCACCGCCAAAGTGCCCAGAACATAAGCCACACAAAGAGCCAAGGGCAGCCATTGGGTGCGGCCCTCTGCCCAAAATGCCCATATTTGCAACAGCAGCAGTGCACCCGCGACCAACACCCTGGCACGCATCAGGTGGGTCCACAACCGGTGGGGGTTGTCGGGTTCTTCTTCGGCGGGTGAATTTGGGCTGGGCTGGGCCGGCACAAACCAAGAAGGCGCAAACGCCTGCGAATCGGGCACAACGCCAGAGGTTGGGCCCGCTGGGTGGTCGCTCGCCAAATCAGCCTTCCGCGAGTTGGCGGTGGGCATGGCCACAGTAAACCCCCAGTTTGCCCGCCACCGCCTCACTGGCAGGCAAATGCACACCGCAATGCTGGCAGGCCGCCATGGCCTTGGGTGTTTGGGCGGTATGTTGGCTGGGTTGGGGCGGGCGTGCGGCTTCTCGTGCTGCGCGTTCTTGTTGCCGGTTGTGCTTCCACAGGGCGTAGCCCAACATCACCACCACGGCCACCAGCAGGTATTTCATATTCGGTCCAGCACCACTTCGAGCACAAAGCGCGAGCCTACATAGCCCAGCAGCAGCAGCGCCGCAGCAGCATAAAGGGTGCGCACCGCCAAACGGCCGCGCCAACCCCACTGCCAGCGGCCCCACAGCAACACGCCCAATACCGCCCAAGACAGCAGCGTGAACACGGTTTTATGGGTCCAGGCCCACCCAGGTGGGTTTTGGATGGAGCTGAAATACCACCCTGCGGCCAAGGTGAGTGTCAGCAGCACAAAGGCAGCCGCCACAAAGCGGAATGTCAGGCGCTCCAACGCCAACAGGGGCAAAGCGGCCTCACCGGGGGTGGCGCGGCGAATGTGCTCTTCGGTGCGCTGGATCATCCACCCGTGGGCCACGGCCACGCCCAACAAACCGTAAGACGCAATACCCAAGGCCCAGTGCAACGGCAGCCAATTGGAATGCAACACCGGGTAGGCAGCTCCCGGGAACACCAGGGCCAGCAGCACCGCTGGAGCCCCCAGGCCGGCCAGGGTCCAGCGTGAGCGGAGTTGGGGGTACAGCCGCGTTTCGACCGCGTAAACCGTGAACACCAGCCAAGCGGTGACCGACAAAGTGGTGGCAAAACCGAAGCGCACCGGATGCACCGTGAGTGTGAGCGCCAGCGCTGTGCCATGCAGCAGCCAAACCAAGGCCATCAACAACACAATGGTTTGCCGACCCAGCTGGGCCGACCTGCCAGCCAGCAGGGCATAGCCCAACGCTGCACCCACCGAAGGTACAGCGGTCCACCAAGGGCTCGCGGCTAAAATCATCCTCAGAGTTTAACGGCCTTGTTGGCCGTTGGGCGTTCGAAATTTGCACATCATGGCCTCAGCCCTTACCGAAAAACTGTCCCGGCTTGTCAAGCAAGTGCGGGGGCAGGCCCGCATTACCGAAGCCAACGTTACCGACATGCTGCGCGAAGTGCGCATGGCGCTGTTGGAGGCCGATGTGGCCTTGCCTGTGGTGCGTGACTTTATTGCCCGCGTGAAAGACAAGGCGTTGGGGGCGGAGGTGGTGGGATCGCTCACACCTGGGCAAGTGCTGGTGAGCATTATTCAGCGCGAATTGTCGGCCACCATGGGTGAGGGTGTGAGCGACATCAACCTGGCCCAGCAGCCCCCCGCGATTATTTTGATGGCCGGTTTGCAGGGTGCGGGCAAGACCACCACCACAGCCAAATTGGCCAAGCACCTGATTGAAAAGCGCAAGAAAAAAGTGCTCACGGTGTCGGGCGACGTGTACCGCCCTGCGGCCATTGAGCAGCTCAAGACCGTGACCGCGCAGGCTGGGGCCGAGTGGTTCCCCAGCACCCCCGACCAAAAGCCTTTGGACATTGCGGCAGCCGCGCTGGATTACGCCCGAAAACACTACTTTGATGTGTTGCTGGTGGACACCGCCGGCCGCTTGGCGATTGACGAGGCCTTGATGGCCGAAATCAAGGCCTTGCACGCTGCCTTGAAGCCGGTGGAAACCCTGTTTGTGGTGGATGCCATGCAGGGGCAGGACGCCATCAACACCGCCAAGGCATTCAAGGACGCGCTCCCGCTGACCGGTATTGTGCTGACCAAGCTGGACGGCGATTCGCGCGGCGGCGCGGCATTGTCGGTGCGTGCGGTAACGGGTGCGCCCATCAAGTTTGCGGGTGTGAGCGAGAAGATCGACGGTCTGGAAGTGTTTGACGCCGAGCGCCACGCTGGGCGCATTTTGGGCATGGGCGACATTGTGGCGCTGGTGGAGCAAGTTACCGCCGGGGTGGACATGGCGCAGGCCCAAAAGCTGGCTGCCAAGGTCAAGAGTGGTGAAGGCTTTGACCTGGAAGACTTTTTGGACCAGATACGCCAGATGAAAAAAATGGGGGGTTTGGCGAACTTGATGGACAAATTGCCCACGCAAATGGCCGCCAAAGCCAGCGAAGCCGATTTGGGACGTGCCGAAAAAGACATCAAGCGCAAAGAAGGCATTATTTGCAGCATGACGCCACAAGAGCGCCGCAAGCCTGAGTTGATCAAGGCCACCCGCAAGCGGCGCATTGCTGCCGGGGCCGGTGTGCAGGTTCAAGAAGTGAACCGCCTGCTCAAAGAGTTTGAGCAGATGCAGACCATGATGAAAAAAATGAAAGGCGGCGGCCTGATGAAGATGATGAAACGCATGGGTGGCATGAAGGGCATGCCCAAAATGCC
>JBDKEX010000069.1:0-18585 GCA_039798985.1 Pseudomonadota bacterium
ACTCAATGTGCCCGGCATCGCCGTAGAAGCCAACACCGGTGAAGTGCACCTGCGTCACCACATCAGCCCCAACGGTTTTTACCGTGGCCGTCAAGTTCTGAAGAACAAGTCCGAGGCTTGATTCCTGTCGCAGCTGCTTGGCCGCGACATTGAACCGATGCTCAAAAGCCCGCATGCCGCATGCGGGCTTTTTGTCTTGCACTGTCTGAAATGGCCCGTCACAGAAGGGTAATTGGATGATCACCTTGTCCGTGGATTGCATGGGCGGGGACCACGGTCCTGCCATCACCTTGCCGGCGTGCGCCTCTTTTTTGGGCGCCCACCCCGATGCGCGGTTGTTGCTGGTGGGTTTGCCGCAGGCCTTTGAGCACTTGCCCGCCGCACTGGATCGCAGCCGGTGCACCCTGGTTTCTGCTTCCGAAGTCGTCACCATGGACGACCCGGTTGAGGTGGCTTTGCGCCGCAAAAAAGACTCCTCCATGCGGGTGGCCATTGCACAGGTCAAAGATGGCCAGGCGCAGGCCGCCGTCTCAGCAGGCAACACGGGCGCACTCATGGCGATTGCCCGCTATGTGCTCAAAACCATCGACGGCATAGACCGCCCGGCCATTGCCAGCCAAATGCCCAATGCCCGGGGGGGTGCCACCACGGTGCTCGACTTGGGGGCCAATGTCGACTGCTCTGCCGAACATTTGCTGCAGTTTGCCGTCATGGGTTCGGCGCTGGTGGCAGCCACCGGTCAAGAGTCGCCTTCGGTGGGGTTGCTCAATATCGGTGAAGAGGTGATCAAGGGCAACGACGTGATCAAGCAGGCGGGTCAGCTGTTGCGCCAGGCTGCTCAAAATGGCGATTTGAACTTTCACGGCAACGTGGAAGGCAACGATATTTTCAAAGGCACCACCGACATTGTGGTGTGCGATGGTTTTGTGGGCAATGTGGCGCTCAAAGCCAGCGAAGGCCTGGCCACCATGATTGGTGGGTTGCTGCGCCAAGAGTTTGGCCGCAATTGGCTGACCAAGTTGGCGGGTTTGGCCGCTTACCCCGTGCTCGCGGCCTTTAAAAAACGTGTTGACCACCGGCGCTACAACGGGGCGGCTTTGCTGGGTTTGCGTGGTTTGGTGTTCAAAAGCCACGGTTCGGCCGACGCATTTGCCTTTGAACAGGCCTTGGCGCGGGCGTATGATGCGGCCCACAACCAATTGCTGGACAACGTAAAAGCACGGATCGCCCATGCGGCCCCTTTGATGGCGGCGCAAGGTTCTGTGGCCGGAGCAAGTCCAGCTGTTGCGGTTTGATCCACAAGCCGCGCTCTGATATGGACAACATGCGACGTTATTCTCGAATCACCGGCACCGGCGGCTTTTTGCCGCCACGCCGCCTGACCAATGCCGACATGGTGGGTTTGCTGGCCCAGCGCGGGATTGAAACCAGCGATGACTGGATTGTGGAGCGCACGGGCATACGCGCTCGCCACTATGCCGACGACGGTGTGATGGCCAGCGATTTGGCGTTCGAAGCTGCCAGTCGTGCCTTGCAGTCGGCAGGGCGCAAGGCGGCAGATATTGATTTGATCATCGTCGCTACGTCCACACCAGACATGGTGTTTCCCTCCACCGCGTCCATATTGCAACGCAAGCTCACCCAAGCGGCCCAAGCGGCGGGTGAGCCCGGCGCGGCTGGTGGCGCGGCGTTCGACGTGCAGGCGGTTTGCAGCGGATTTGTGTATGCCCTCACTGTCGCTGACGCCATGATACAAACCGGCGCGGCACAACGTGCGTTGGTGATTGGGGCCGAGGTGTTCTCGAGGATTCTGGATTTCAACGACCGCACCACTTGTGTGTTGTTCGGTGACGGTGCTGGTGCTGTGGTGCTGGAATCGATTGAACACGATGGCTCGGGCCCGGCCGTGCTGGCCAGCGACATTCACGCAGACGGGCAGCACACCGATATTTTGTGCGTGCCGGGCACTGTGGCCGGCGGGCAAGTGCTGGGCGACCCTCTGCTCAAGATGGACGGGCAGGCGGTGTTCAAGCTCGCGGTGGGGTTGCTGGAGAGTGCCGCGCGCAATGCGCTGGCCAAGGCTGGCAAAACCGATGCCGATATCGATTGGCTGGTGCCGCATCAGGCCAATATCCGCATCATGCAAAGCACGGCGCGCAAGCTCAAGTTGCCCATGGAGAAAGTGATTGTGACCGTCGATCAGCACGGCAACACCTCGGCGGCCTCCATCCCTTTGGCGCTGGACCAAGGCGTGCGCAACGGCCAAATCAAACCGGGCCAGACCCTCATGCTCGAAGGCGTGGGCGGTGGCTTTACCTGGGGTGCGGTGCTGGTTCGTCTTTGAGGCAACCTGCCGCGTCGGCTTATCACCGGTCACGGGCCGGTGCAAGGAGATTTTCACGTGACTACATTTGCATTCGTGTTTCCGGGTCAGGGCTCGCAAGCCGTGGGCATGCTCGACGCCTGGGGCGACCACCCGGTGGTGGCCGAGACCCTGAAAGAGGCCTCTGACGCCTTGGGCGAGGACGTGGGCCAACTCATACACGAAGGCCCCAAGGAAGCGCTGGCGCTGACCACCAACACACAGCCCGTGATGCTGGTGGCCGGTGTGGCGGCCTGGCGGGCTTGGCGTGCCGCTGGCGGTGCGGTACCTGCAGCGGTGGCCGGCCATTCTTTGGGCGAATACACGGCGTTGGTGGCTTCGGGGGTGTTGACGCTGGCGCAGGCTGCGCCTTTGGTGCGTTTCAGGGCCCAGGCCATGCAGGAGGCTGTGCCCGTGGGCGTGGGGGCCATGGCTGCGATCTTGGGCATGGACGCCGATGCGGTCAAAGCCGGTTGCGCCGAGGTGCAAACCCTGTTCGCTGCGGGCAGCGGCGAAGTTGTTGAGGCGGTTAACTTCAACGACACAGCGCAGACCGTGATTGCTGGCAGCAAAGCGGCGGTTGAAAAAGCCTGCGAAGTGCTCAAGGCCAAAGGGGCCAAACGGGCGCTGCCGCTGCCTGTGTCGGCGCCGTTCCATTCCAGCCTGATGAAGCCTGCCGCTGAACGCCTCAAAGAAAAGCTGGCGGCCACCGCTTTTGCCGCACCGCAAATACCGGTACTCAACAACATCGACGTGACCGTGCAAACCGATGCCGACGCGATTCGAGACGCGCTCTACCGCCAGGCCTTTGGTCCAGTGCGTTGGGTGGAGAGTGTGCGCGCACTCAAAGCGCTCGGCCTGACCACCGTGGTGGAATGTGGGCCGGGCAAGGTGCTTGCAGGCATGGTCAAGCGCATTGATGGTGAATTGGCCAGTGCCTCGATTTACGATCCCGCCACACTGGCAGAGGTGCAAGCGCTGCTGGCGGCATGAGCTGAAACTGACATCACATCGACCCAAGGAGGGAAAAAACCATGAATGAAGTTGTTTTCAATGGTCAAGTGGCTTTGGTGACCGGCGCTTCGCGCGGCATTGGTGCAGCCATTGCCCTGGAACTGGCCAAGCGCGGACTGAAGGTGGTTGGCACTGCCACCAGCGACGAAGGCGCCGCCAAAATCTCACAAGCCCTCGCCGCTCACGACGGCTGCAAGGGTGCCAAACTCGATGTCAACAACGCCGCCGAGGCCGAAGCGCTGATCGATGCTTTGGTCAAAGAGCATGGGGCCCTGCACGTGCTGGTGAACAACGCAGGCATCACCCGCGACATGCTGGCCATGCGCCTGAAAGACGACGACTGGGATGCCGTGCTGGACACCAACCTCAAGGCCGTGTTTCGCATGAGCCGGGCCGTGATCCGTCCGATGATGAAGCAGCGCTACGGCCGCATCATCAGCATCACCAGCGTTGTGGGCGCTTCGGGCAACCCTGGGCAGGCCAACTACGCGGCGGCCAAAGCAGGTGTGGCCGGTATGACCCGCGCCCTGGCGCGCGAGCTGGGCAGCCGCAACATCACGGTCAATTGTGTGGCGCCGGGTTTCATTGAAACCGACATGACGGCCGCCTTGCCCGAAGAGCAGCAAAAGGCCTTGTTGGGGCAAATACCGCTGGGGCATTTGGGCAAACCGGCAGATATTGCGCATGCCGTGGCTTACCTGGCCAGCCCGCAGGCTGCGTACGTTACCGGCCAAGAACTCCATGTCAACGGCGGCATGTTCATGGCTTGACGGGGCAACACCCAGCGGTTTCAATCCGGTAACAGAGTTTTCGGATAACATTCGCCCCCGGTTCACCGCCATGGGGTCGAAGTAAAAAGCAGGGCACCTGTTTGCCCCGGCTAGAATGGCGGTACAGTTTTTAACCACCCTCAGAGGGAACTATGAGCGATATCGAAGCACGTGTGAAGAAAATCATTGCCGAACAACTCGGCGTGGAAGAAGGTCAAGTCACCAACGAAAAGTCCTTCGTGGCCGATCTGGGTGCTGACTCTCTCGACACCGTGGAGCTGGTCATGGCCCTCGAAGACGAGTTCGGCATCGAGATCCCGGACGAAGACGCCGAGAAGATCACCACCGTGCAGAACGCGATCGACTACGCGGTCAACCACCAGAAGGCCTGATAAGCCGATGAGCCGCCGCCGTGTCGTCGTGACCGGTCTGGGTTGCATCAGCCCCGTGGGCAACACGGTGGATGCGGCTTGGGCCAACCTGCTCGCCGGTCAATCCGGTATCGACTTGATCACCAAGTTCGATGCCAGTGCCTTTGCCTGCAAAATAGCGGGTGAAGTCAAAGGTTTTGATCTGGAGTCCTACATCAGCACCAAAGAGGCGCGGACCATGGACACCTTCATCCACTACGGGATTGCTGCTGCGGCTCAGGCCGTGGCCGATGCCGGCTTGCCCACCGGCGAAGCGTTGAGTGATGAAGAGGCTTGCAAAATCGGTTGCATCATAGGCTCGGGCATTGGCGGCTTGCCGATGATTGAAGAAACGCACACTGAACTGACGAACCGTGGCCCACGCCGCATTTCGCCCTTCTTTGTGCCCGCTTCGATCATCAACATGATTTCGGGGCACGTGTCCATGCGGTTTGGGTTCAAAGGGCCCAACCTGGCGGTGGTCACGGCCTGCACCACGGGCCTGCACTGCATAGGTGAAGCAGCCCGCAAAATTGAATACGGCGATGCCGACGTGGTCGTCGCGGGCGGCTCCGAAGCCACCGTGTCTCCTTTGGGGGTGGGTGGGTTTGCGGCCATGCGGGCGCTCTCGACCCGCAACGACGACCCTAAAACCGCCTCCCGTCCCTGGGACAAAGACCGCGATGGTTTTGTGCTGGGCGAAGGCGCTGGCGTGATGGTGCTTGAAGAATACGAGCACGCCAAGGCGCGTGGCGCCAAAATTTACGCCGAACTGGTGGGCTATGGCATGAGCGCCGACGCCGGGCACATGACCGCGCCGAGCATGGACGGCCCGCGTCGTGCCATGGTCAATGCCTTGCGCAACGCCGGCATCAACGCCGACCAGGTGGACTACTTGAACGCCCACGGCACGTCCACGCCGCTGGGCGATGTGAACGAAACCAATGCCATCAAAGCGGCGCTGGGCGATCATGCGAAAAAAGTGGTGGTGAACTCCACCAAGTCCATGACCGGGCACTTGCTGGGCGGCGCGGGTGGCATTGAAAGCGTGTTCACGGTGTTGGCCGTTCACCATCAAAAAAGCCCACCCACCATCAACATTTTCAACCAAGACCCTGAGTGCGATTTGGACTATTGCGCCAACACCGCGCGTGACGTGACCATCCATGTGGCCGTTAAAAACAACTTTGGTTTTGGTGGAACCAACGGCACCTTGGTGTTCAAGCGCATTTGATCTTTCAGGTGCCGGGTCAGGTACGGATATGCACAACGCCCCATCGGTAGATTGCCCGGTGGGGCGTTGTGCTTTTGAGCAACGCTTTGCCTGGGTGTTGTGGGCCTTCTGGGTCGTTTCCCAGGCGATCTGGGCGTTTTATGCTGAAACCCTGGCGGCGGCGTGGTGGATCGGTTCTGCTTTTGCCGGGTTGTTGTTGATTTGGCAGCGGTGGCGGCGACAGCACCCAGTGGAAGCTTTGTTGCGCTGGACCGGTGAGCATTGGATCTGGTTCAGCCCGGCCTATCGGCGTGGGACGCCGCTTAAGCAGCTGACCTGTGTGCTGGATCTGCAGCGGGTGTTGCTCCTTCGTGTCGAAAATGCCGCTGGGTTGAGTTGGTGGGTGTGGCTGGAGCCCCCTGTGGGGGCGGCGCAGGGGCTGTGGCCCGCTGTGCGCCGGGCGGTGTGCGCCCTTCAACGCTGAGCTGCTGCGCGACCTGTTTAGGGTATATTGCCCTGCACCCCTATATGACTGCACCCCCTCCTTTTGTACCGCCGCCCGACGGTGATTCGCTGCTGGTAGAGCGCACGCTGGCGGGGGATCAGCGGGCGTTTGAGATGCTGGTGATCAAGTACCAGAAGCGGGTGGAGCGTTTGATCGGGCGCATGGTGCGGGATGTGGACCTGGTGCCTGACATTGCCCAGGAAACCTTCATCCGGGCCTACCGTGCATTGGCCAGTTTTCGCGGTGAGGCGCAGTTCTACACCTGGTTGTACCGGATTGCAGTGAACACCGCCAAAAAGCAGCTCATGGTTCTCAAACGCGATCCTGTGGTGCTGATGAGCGCGTTGAAATCCGACGAAGACGATGAAACTTTTGACGCCCAGGAAGCACTAAGCCCACATGCGGCCCATGCCGAAACGCCCGAGGCGGTGCTGGCCAGCAAAGAGATTGCTGAAGCTGTGAATGCTGCGCTTGAAGCGCTGCCTGCCGAATTGGCGCAAGCTTTGACGCTGCGCGAAATTGAAGGTTTGAGTTATGACGAAATTGCCCAAGCGCTGGATTGTCCGATTGGCACGGTGCGGTCGCGCATTTTTCGGGCACGAGAGGCTGTTTCGGCGCGCATCAAGCCCATGCTGGACCGCCAAACAGGCAAGCGCTGGTAGCGGCACACGGTGCGGCTGCCCCGGATTCGAACAGGCAAGAACATGAACAACACCAAAACGAGCTCGCCAGACGTGAGCGCAGCTCCAGCCTGCGGTCGGGAATGGGTGTCGGCCTGGGTGGATGGCCCCACGCATGCGGCGGAATCAGCCAACCTGGAGCAGGCTCTGCAGGCGTATGTTGATGACGTGCAGGCGCGCGAGGCATGGGCCACGTATCACTGGCTGGGCGATGTGTTGCGAGAGGGGGCCGCAGCGCCAGGCCGCAGCGACCCTGATTTTGTAGCGGCTGTGATGAACCGTTTGGAGGCAGAACCGGTGGTAAAAGCTGTGCCTGCGGTTCGCGCTGCGGCCAACGAACCCTGGTTTCGCTGGCGCTGGGTGGCCGGCGTTGCAGGCTTGGGGTCGATGATTGCCGTGGCTTGGCAGTTGACGGCTTCGACCGGCATGAACAGCGAACCTCAGTGGGCCTCTGCCGACAGGCAAACGACGGGGTCCGAGCCGGCTTTGGTGGTGTTGCGGGATCCGCAATTGGATGCTTTTTTGGCAGCGCACCGGGGGCAGGGTGGCATGAATGCTCTGCAAAAGCCCGCCGGTTTTATGCGCAACGCGACCTATGAAGTTTCTCAGCGTTAACCCCTTGCCGCTTGCGCGACAACCTGTTTGGTTGTTGTTTTTGGGGCTGTTGTTCGGGGCTTTGGGCGGTTTGACCGCATTTGCCAAAGAACCCAAGCCGGTTGCCTTGCCGGCAGAGGCCACCATTGAGCAGTGGATCAATCGCCTGCATGAAGCGTCGCGGCGGCGCAGTTACACCGGCACCTTTGTGGTGTCGGCGGGCGATGATGTGTCGTCGTCCAAAATCTGGCACATCTGCGACGGCGCCCAGCAAATGGAGCGGATCGACACGCTGACGGGCACCCCGCGCACCACTTTGCGCCGCAACGACGAGGTGTTGACCTTGCTGCCCGACCTCAAAACGGCCGTGAAAGAAAAACGGGACGCCCTGGGCTTGTTCCCTGACGCGATGAAACCCCAAACCGGAGCGCTGGGCCAGTGGTACACCGTGCGCCCGGTCGGAACGGATCGGGTGGCCGGTTTTGAAGCGCAGGTGGTGGATTTTGTTCCCACCGATGCCTTGCGTTTTGGTTACCGGGTGTGGACAGAACAAAAAACCGGTCTGGTGGTGAAGCTGCAAACCCGCGACGCGCGGCAACAGGTGCTTGAGCAAATGGCTTTTACCGAATTGCAGCTGAATGCGCCTGTGAGCATGGGCGCGCTGGCCAAGCAGATGAACCAGACACAGGGTTACCAGGTGCTCAACCCGCAACTCGAAAAAACCACCCCCGAGGCCCAAGGCTGGCGCCTGAAGCAGGAGGTTCCAGGTTTTCAATCCATGAGCTGTCAAGTGCGGGCCGACATGAGCCAGAACCCGGCCATGCAATGGGTGTTTTCCGATGGTTTGGCTTCGGTGTCGTTGTTTGTGGAGCCTTTTGATGGCAAGCGCCACACGCAGGAAAAATCACTCAGCCAAGGTGCCACCCACTCTGTCACACGCCGTTTGGGACCCCACTGGGTGACCGCTGTGGGCGAGGTGCCCACCCAAACATTGCAACGATTTGTACAAGGCATGGAACCCAAGCGCTGAAGCAGAGTCATCCACGGCAGGGCTTGATTTGTGGGGCAACGCCACCACTTTCAGACGAACATTGCAATACCTTTTGGAGATACACCGCATGCACAACCGCGTAGCAACCGCTCGTTCTTGGAAGCGACTGGCCTTGGGCGGCTTGGTGGCCTTGGGTCTGATCGCTGGCATTTGGGGAATCAATCACACTTCGGTGGGGGCTCAAACCGCGTCTGCTCCGGCAGTGGCTGGCGGTGGCAACGCTCCCTTGGTCCGCGGCTTGCCCGATTTCACAGATTTGGTGGATCTGGTGGGGCCCTCGGTGGTGAACATACGCACGGTTGAAAAAGTTCGCCAGAGCGAGGCGGGGAACCCTCAAGAAGAACAGATGCTGGAGTTTTTTCGGCGTTTTGGGCTTCCCATCCCGCCCGGCATAGGCAACAACGGCCCGCGCGGTCCGCGTCAGGAACGCGGCCAAGAGGAAGAACGCCCGAGGGGTGTGGGATCGGGTTTTGTGGTGAGTGGTGACGGCTTCATCATGACCAACGCTCACGTGGTGGACGGCGCCGATGAGGTGGTGGTGACGCTGACCGACAAGCGTGAATTCAAAGCGCGTGTGGTGGGTTCGGACAAGCGCACCGACGTCGCACTGGTGAAAATTGAGGCCCAAGGCCTGAACGCGGTTCGCGTGGGCGATGTGAACCGTTTGAGGGTGGGCGAGTGGGTCATGGCGATCGGCTCACCGTTTGGGCTGGAGAACACGGTCACGGCGGGCATCGTCAGCGCCAAACAGCGCGACACCGGTGACTATTTGCCCTTTATTCAAACCGACGTGGCCATCAACCCTGGCAACTCAGGCGGACCGCTCATCAACATGCGCGGTGAAGTGGTGGGCATCAACAGCCAGATTTACTCCCGTTCGGGTGGTTTTCAGGGCATTTCCTTCGCCATTCCAATTGATGAGGCGGTTCGGGTGTCCGACCAGCTCAAGAGCAGTGGTCGGGTAACGCGCGGCCGCATTGGGGTGTCGATCGACCAAGTGACCAAAGAGCTGGCCGAGTCGCTTGGGCTGAGCAAGGCCGAGGGTGCTCTGGTGCGGGGTGTGGAGTCGGGCTCGCCAGCGGCCAAAGGGGGGCTGGAGCCTGGGGACATCATTCTTAAATTTGATGGCAAGGCCATTGAAAAATCTGCCGATTTGCCGCGCATTGTGGGCAACACCAAACCCGGCAGCCGCTCGCTGGTCACGGTATGGCGGCGCGGCAAATTGCAGGAACTGCGGGTGACGGTGGGCCAGGTTGAGCCGGAAGACGTGGCTTCCAAAAACCCGCCGCCCTCTGAAAAACCCAAAACCACGGTGCAGTCCAAGGGTTTGGGTTTGACCTTGGCTGAACTCCCTGCTTCCAAGCGGGATGAGCTCAAACTCAAGAGCGGGGTGCGCGTGGAGGCGGTTGAGGGCCCTGCCGAGCGCGCCGGCTTGCAAGAGGGGGATGTGATCTTGGCCGTGGGCAACCAGGATGTGCAAAGCCTCAAGGATTTTGAAAGCGCTGTGACCCGGTCCGACAAGGGAAAACCCATTGCCGTGCTGGTTTACCGTGGGGGTGAGGCGCGGTATTTGATCGTTCGCCCGGCCAACCGATGAGCTTTTGCGGTGCTGACTGGGCCGAATCAGAACGCAATATTTGATTTTGCCTACAATCGGTACCCAGATTGCCAGCCCAGCGTGTGCTGCAGGCGGCCCCCAGGCGCGTCATTCCCTGACGCGCCTTTTTTCGTAGGGTCCATGAATCGGCCCTTGCGACGACCCGAGTTAGACCGCTAGCGATGAACCACATCCGTAATTTTTCCATCATTGCCCACATCGACCACGGCAAGTCCACCTTGGCCGATCGACTGATTTCGCGTTGTGGCGGCTTGAGCGACCGTGAAATGAGCGAACAGGTGCTCGACTCGATGGATTTGGAGAAGGAGCGCGGCATCACCATCAAGGCCCAAACGGCAGCGCTGCAGTACAAGGCCAAAGACGGCAACACCTACAACCTCAACCTGATCGACACCCCCGGGCACGTGGATTTTTCGTACGAAGTGTCCCGTTCTTTGAGTGCGTGCGAAGGTGCGCTGCTGGTGGTGGACGCCAGCCAGGGCGTGGAGGCCCAAACCGTTGCCAACTGCTACACCGCGCTCGATTTGGGGGTGCATGTGTTGCCGGTGCTCAACAAAATGGATTTGCCGCAGGCCGACCCCGAAAACGCCAAGGCCGAAATCGAAGATGTGATCGGCATTGACGCGACCGATGCCATTCCGTGTTCGGCCAAAACCGGCATGGGCATTGATGAAATCTTGGAACTGGTGGTGGCCCAGGTGCCGCCGCCCAAAGGCGATCCCCATGGGCCTTTGCGTGCCATGATCATTGACAGCTGGTTCGACACCTACGTGGGTGTGGTGATGTTGGTGCGTGTGGTTGACGGCACCTTGAACCGGGGCGACAAGATCAAGCTGATGGCCACGGAAACTTTCTACAACGCCGAGAAGTTGGGCGTTTTCACGCCCCACAACGAAGCGCGGCCATCGCTGAACGCGGGCGAGGTGGGCTACATCATCGCCGGCATCAAAGAGCTCAAGGCCGCCAAGGTGGGCGACACCATCACGGCGGTCAAAACCAGCAGCGGCGCCAACCTGGACTTTGCCACCGCAGCCCTGCCTGGCTTCAAGGAAGTGCAGCCCCAGGTGTTTGCCGGTTTGTACCCCACCGAAGCCAGCGAATACGACCAGTTGCGTGATGCGTTGGAGAAGCTGCAACTCAACGACGCCGCCTTGCGCTACGAACCCGAGGTGTCGCAGGCGCTGGGCTTTGGCTTCCGCTGTGGCTTTTTGGGCCTGCTGCACATGGAAATTGTGCAAGAACGCCTGGAGCGGGAGTTCGACCAAGACCTGATCACCACTGCGCCGAGCGTGGTTTACGAGGTGGTCAAGGGCGATGGCGAAATCGTGATGGTGGAAAACCCGTCCAAGATGCCGGAACAGGGCCGGATCGAGGAAATCCGCGAACCGATCGTGACCGTGCACTTGTACATGCCGCAGGAGTACGTGGGTGCGGTGATGACTCTGGCCAACCAGAAGCGCGGTGTCCAGCTCAACATGGCCTACCACGGCAAACAGGTCATGCTGACCTACGAACTGCCATTGGGCGAGATCGTTTTGGATTTCTTTGACAAGCTCAAGTCGGTCAGCCGCGGCTATGCGTCCATGGACTACGAGTTCAAGGAATACCGCGCCTCCGACGTGGTGAAGGTGGATATTCTGTTGAACGGTGAGAAAGTGGACGCCCTGTCCATCATTGTGCACCGCAGCCAGTCGGCCTACCGGGCCCGTGCGGTGGTGGCCAAGATGCGCGAAATCATCAGCCGCCAGCAGTTCGACGTTGCCATTCAGGCCGCCATTGGCGCCAACATCATTGCCCGCGAAACAGTCAAGGCCTTGCGCAAAAACGTGTTGGCCAAGTGCTATGGCGGCGATATTTCCCGCAAACGCAAGCTGTTGGAGAAACAGAAAGCGGGTAAAAAGCGCATGAAGCAAATCGGTTCTGTGGAAGTCCCGCAAGAGGCGTTTTTGGCCATCTTGCAGGTGGAGGAATAATGGACGATCAAAAAATGAGCGCCGTCACTGGCGTGGTGCTGGCTGCGTTTGGTGGCTATGGGGCGGCCTGGTACTTTGGCATGGTAGAAGGCAATTTCGCCATGCTGCTGTTTTTGGCTGTGGTGGTGACCGGGGTGTATTGGGGTCTGGAGCGCGCTGTGTTTTTGCCGCGTCGCCAGGCTGCGGCCGAACAACTGGCCGCGGAGCATGCGCGCCGCACCGCACAATGGGCCAGCCAAGGCGTCAGGGGCGACACGGTGGACATACAAGCTGCGCAGCAGAAATTGCTGATGCAGCCGTGGTGGCTGGACTGGACCGCCGGCTTGTTCCCGGTGATTCTGGTGGTGTTTGTGCTGCGCTCGTTCTTGTTCGAGCCGTTCAAAATCCCCTCAGGGTCCATGATCCCCACCTTGCGGGTCGGCGACCTGA
This sequence comes from Pseudomonadota bacterium, assembly GCA_039798985.1. GTDB lineage: Bacteria > Pseudomonadota > Gammaproteobacteria > Burkholderiales > Burkholderiaceae_C > JBDKEX01. The sequence goes on from JBDKEX010000069.1 coordinate 12,620, forward strand.
TTTTGGTGAACAAATTCCACTATGGCGTGCGGTTGCCGGTGATCAACCAAAAAATCCTGGCGAACAACGACCCCCAGCGGGGAGATGTGATGGTGTTTCGTTACCCACCACAGCCCAGCCTGGACTACATCAAGCGGGTGGTGGGCTTGCCCGGTGACGAAGTTGCTTACCTGAACAAAAAGCTCACCGTCAACGGCCAACCGGTGCCCAAAGTGGGGCAGCCCGAGTTTTTTGACAGCGATTCAATGCGCTATGCCAAGCAGTTCCAGGAGCAACAGGGCGGAAAAACCTACAACACCCTGAACGACGACGATCGTCCTGCTTTTATTCCAGGTGCGGCTGAGTTCCCGTTCAACGACCAGTGCCAGTACAGCGTTGAGGGCGTGGTGTGCAAGGTGCCCGCGGGGCACTACTTCATGATGGGCGACAACCGCGACAACTCCCTGGACTCGCGTTATTGGGGCTTTGTGCCCGAGAGCAACATTGTGGGCAAGGCCTTCTTTGTCTGGATGAATTTTGGCGATTTGAAGCGGATCGGCTCGTTTGATTGAGCATTTGTTGCCTCTGATTGATTAAGATGCGCTTGAAAATGCATTTTTTGGAGCCTCGAAAACTATGAAACGCCAACAGCACGGCATTACTTTCCTTGGTTTATTGGTGGTGGGCGTGGTGGTTGGGTTGTTGGCGGTGGTGGCAGCCCAAGTGGCCCCCACAGTCATCGAATACCAGGCCATCCAAAAAGCGGTGAACCGTGCTGCGGAAGGCACCACGGTGGCCGAGGTCCGTGGCCTGTACGACAAAACAGCCCAAATCGACGATATTTCTTCGGTCAAATCGCGTGATTTGGTGATCAGCAAAGAAAACGACCGTGTGGTGGTGGAGTTTGCGTACGAGCGAGAAATCCATTTGGCAGGGCCGGCCTACCTGGTTTTGAAATATGCAGGCCGGTCCAAGTGATGCCTGCTTGTGACGCTTTGTTGTTGAGGTCATTTGGGTTTTGACTGCCGATTTGTTGGCGCTGCAGCAGCGCCTGGATTACCGTTTCAAAGACCCTGCGCTGCTGGATCGCGCTCTGACACACCGCAGTTTCTCGGCAGACCATTACGAACGGCTGGAGTTTTTGGGCGATTCGGTGTTGAGTTTGGCGGTTTCAGGCCTGCTTTACCAGCGCTTAAAAGACTACCCAGAGGGCGATTTGTCTCGCACCCGGGCCAACCTGGTCAAGCAAGACACCCTGTTTGAATTGGCCCAAGGTTTGGGGCTTTCGGGTGTGTTGCGTTTGGGTGAAGGCGAGTTGCGTTCTGGCGGCTCCAAGCGCCCATCGATTTTGGCCGACACGCTGGAGGCCATCATCGGTGCGGTGTACCTGGACGCTGGATTTGACGCAGCGCAGACCTTGGTGTTGCGCCTGTACCGCAATGTGGACGTGAACCCCGGCACCCTTGCATTGGGCAAAGACGCCAAGACCGCGCTGCAGGAATGGCTGCAGGGTCGCAAAATGAAGCTGCCCGTTTACACCGTGGTGGCCACCAATGGCGAGGCCCACCGCCAAACTTTTGAAGTGTCCTGCGAAGTGAAAGAGTGGGGCGATGTGCAAACTGGCACCGGCGGATCGCGCCGTGCGGCTGAGCAAGCCGCCGCCGCTGCGATGTTGCAGCACTTGAAAAACAAAAAAGCATGACCTCACGCAAACCCTCTGCATCGCCCGTTCCCGTGGTGGACAACGACTTGGAGGCCATGCTGGCCCAGGCCTTGAAAAAGCGAGCCGCGGAGGGTGAAACCCCCGACCCGGAAGAACTTGCGCCTGAACCAGTCGGTCCGCTGCGTTGTGGCTATGTGGCCATCGTGGGCAAACCCAACGTGGGCAAATCCACCTTGCTCAACGCGCTGGTGGGGCAAAAGGTCAGCATCACCTCCAGCAAGGCCCAAACCACGCGCCACCGAATCACCGGTTTGCGCACGCTGGGGGCCACCCAGTTTGTGTTTGTGGACACCCCTGGTTTCCAGACCCGGCATGGCAACGCGCTCAACCGCTCGCTCAACAAAACCGTGCTGGGCGCGGTGGCCGACGTGGACGTGGTGGTGTTTGTGGTGGAGGCTGGCAACTTCAATTCAGCCGACGCCAAAGTGCTGGCCTTGCTGCCGCCCAACATCCCGGTGATTTTGCTGGCCAACAAGCTCGACATGGTGCACCGCCGCGCCGAACTCGCACCTTGGCTGCGCAGCATGCAGGAGCGCCACGCCTTTGCCGAATTTGTGCCCATGTCGGCCAAAAACGCAAAAGACGTTGCCCGCTTTTACGGAATTTGCGAAAAGTACCTGCCCGAGCAACCCTGGATGTTCGACGCCGACGAACTGACCGACCGCAGCGAACGCTTCATGGCCGCCGAAATGGTGCGTGAGAAGCTGTTTCGCCTCACCGGGGACGAGTTGCCCTACACCTCTACGGTCATCATTGACAAGTTTGAAGAAGACGGCAAGCTGCGCCGCATTGCCGCCACCATCGTGGTGGAACGCGATGGGCACAAAGGCATGGTTATTGGTGAAAAGGGCGAGAAACTCAAACGCATAGGCACCGAAGCCCGGCAGGAGCTGGAAAAACTCTGGGGTGGCAAGGTGTTTTTGGAGCTGTGGGTGAAGGTGCGGTCCGGCTGGGCTGACGACGAAGCCCGCGTCCGGTCTTTCGGGTACGAATAATCGATGCTTGCTGCCACCCCCCGGCAGCCGCGGGTGCAGGACCAACCCGCCTACGTGCTGCACCGCCACGACTGGAGCGAAGCCAGTCTGATTTTGGACGTGTTCAGCCGTGCCCACGGTCGGTTGGCCCTGGTGGCTAAGGGGGTGAAGCGGCCTTCTTCCCAGTTTCGCCCGGTGTTGTTGCCTTTGCAGGGGTTGCGGCTGTCCTGGGGTGGCGATGCAGAGGTGCGCACCCTCAAATCCGCCACCTGGGCCGGCGGCCATGTCATGCCCACGGGCGATGCCTTGCTGGCCGGCACCTACCTCAACGAACTGCTGCTGCGTTTGCTGGCCCGTGACGACCCACACCCCCGCTTGTTCGACCACTATGCCCACGCGGTGCGGGCTTTGGCCCAAGGCCAAGAACCGGCCCACCGGGTGTTGCGGGTGTTTGAGCTGCTGTTGCTTTGCGAGTTGGGTTATTTGCCCCAATTGGATGCAGACGGTGCGAGCCTGTCTCCGCTGCTGCCAGAGACCTGTTACCGCTTGAAACCAGAAGCCGGCTTGCAGGCCAGTGGTGCAGAGGGGCAGGCGGGTGCTGCCGGTTTGCCGGGCCGCCTGTGGCAACCTTTGCAAGTCGCTTTGGCCAGCGAAACCCCTTTTGAGTCGCTGTTGTTGGCCTGCGCTGAAAGTGCGGCCTTGCTGCGTGAGCCCTTGCGCCAACTGCTGCACTACCATAGCGGTGTGCGGGTGTTCCAAACCAGGCAGCTGATGGTGGATGCCCAGCGCCTGGCCATGTTGCCGGCCACCCTTTAACCAGAAACCGTTGCACAGCCCCTGTCGGTATCAGCCATGAGCAATTCACCCTACACCGCACTTTCGGTCAACGTCAACAAAGTGGCCTGGGTGCGCAACACTCGACACCTGGGCATACCCAGCGTGGTGCGGGCGGCCACCCTGTGCCTGCAGGCCGGTTGCCAAGGCATCACGGTGCACCCCCGGCCCGATGAGCGCCACATACGCACCAGCGACGTTTGGGACCTGGGTGCGCTGATGCAAGGCTGGCCGCAGGCCGAATACAACATCGAGGGCAACCCATTCCACAATTTGATGGAAGTGGCGCAGAGTTTGCGAAGCCGGGGTTTGCCCTTACACCAGTTGACGTTTGTGCCGGACAGCGTGGGGCAGCTCACCAGCGACCACGGGTGGTTGTTCCCGCGAGACGCTCAGAGGCTGCGCCCCATGGTTGAACAAGCCCATGCCCTGGGCGCCCGCGTCAGTTTGTTCATGGACGCCGATGCTTCCCAAATGGCCGGGGTCCGAGCGCTGGGCGCCGACCGTGTAGAGCTGTACACCGAGCCCTTTGCCGCCGCGCACGCCGCTTGGCTGGCCCAGCCTTCGCCCCACACCGAGGCGGCCTTGCAAGTGCAGCTGAACCGATTTGCCGCTGCAGCGCGTGCCGCTCAGGCTGAGGGCTTGCAAGTCAACGCGGGTCACGACCTCAACCGCGACAACTTGCCGGCATTTTTGGCGGCGGTGCCCGGCGTGGCCGAGGTGTCGATTGGCCACGCGCTGATAGCCGATGCCCTGGAGCTGGGTTACACCGCCACGGTGCACAGCTATTTGGCTGTTATGGCTCCGGGTGGCGCATGATTTACGGCGTCGGCAACGACATTTGCGACGTGCGCCGCATCCGCTCCAGCTGGGAGCGCCACGGCGACCGGTTTGCCGAAAAAGTGCTGGGCGAACAAGAGCTGGCGGTGTGGCGGCAGCGCGGTGCACGCTGGCCCGATCGCGGCGTGCGTTACCTGGCCACCCGGTTTTCGGCCAAAGAGTCGTTCAGCAAGGCCATTGGTTTGGGCATGCGCATGCCCATGACCTGGCGCGATTGCGAGATCGTGAACCTGCCCAGTGGCCAACCCACCGTGGTGTTGCACCGGGCACTCAAAGCTTGGTTCGAGCAGCGCCACCTCAAAGCCCACGTCAGCATCACCGATGAATCCGATTACGCCGCCAGCTTTGTGGTGGTGGAGACCCTAGCATGACCCTGCACGCCCCCCTGGTAATAGACATCGCCGGCACCCGCCTGAGCAAAGTTGACAAGCAACGCCTGATGCACCCCTTGGTGGGCGGGTTGATATTGTTTGGCCGCAACTGGGAAAACCGCGAGCAACTGACCAAGCTGTGTCGCAAGGTCAAAAAACTGCGCCCCGATGTGCTCATCTGCGTGGACCACGAAGGCGGTCGGGTGCAGCGATTCAAAACAGACGGGTTCACCCATTTGCCGCCTATGCGGGCGCTGGGCGACTTGTGGTGGGCATTGGAGCAGGCCGGGCCCGAGGTCCCCGGAGCCGGGGCTTTGGCGGCCTGCAACGCGGCCACCGCAGCTGGCTATGTGCTGGGGGCCGAATTGCGCGCCTGCGGTGTGGATTTCAGCTTCACGCCAGTGCTCGACCTGGACCACGGCAGCAGCAGCGTCATCGGCGACCGCAGCTTTGGCCGCGACCCACGCTTGGTCACCCTGCTGGCACAGGCTTTGATGCACGGTCTGCTGCAAAGCGGCATGGCCAACTGCGGCAAGCACTTTCCCGGGCATGGCTACGCCCAGGCCGACTCGCACGTGGCCATACCGGTGGACGATCGGCCCTTGGAAACCATCCTGGCCGACGACGCGCAGCCTTACGCCTGGCTCAACGCGAGCTTGAGCAGCGTGATGCCCGCGCACGTGATTTACCCCGCTGTGGACAGCCGGCCGGCGGGTTATTCCAGCGTCTGGCTCAACGACGTGTTGCGCCGTCAACTGGGCTTTCAGGGCGCGGTGTTCAGTGACGACCTCAGCATGGCCGGTGCCCGGCAAATCGAGGGCCGCACGGTCAGCCACACCGATGCAGCGGTGGCCGCCTTGCAGGCGGGGTGCGATCTGGTGTTGTTGTGCAACCAGTCGCTGGTCGATGGGGGTGCGCCGCTCGACGCGTGGATTGACGGCATGAGCGAGGCGCTGCTCAAAGACCGCTGGACGCCCAGCGAGGCGAGCGAACAACGGCGTTTGAGCTTGCTGCCTACCCAAAGCGCCCCCGACTGGGACAGCTTGATGGTGTCGCCGCGTTACATGCACGCGCTCGGCTTGCTGCCATGATGGGCATGGAGCCCTTGCATGCAAAGTTGTTGCCTTGCTATAATCCCAAGTTCGGTGGAAATCCGTTCGCCGAAAATTGTCAATTGAGGTTCATATGTACGCGGTCATAAAAACCGGCGGCAAACAATATCGTGTTGCTGTTGGCGAAAAACTT
>JBDKEX010000070.1:0-6096 GCA_039798985.1 Pseudomonadota bacterium
TCGACTACTTCCTGCCCATCGTGGCCGACGCAGAAGCAGGTTTTGGCGGCGTGCTCAACGCCTTCGAGCTGATGAAGAACATGATCGCCGCCGGTGCCGCCGGCGTGCACTTTGAAGACCAGCTGGCCGCCGTGAAGAAGTGCGGCCACATGGGTGGCAAAGTGCTGGTGCCCACACAAGAAGCGATCGAGAAGCTGATTGCTGCGCGTTTCGCGGCCGACACCATGGGCGTGCCCACCATCATCCTGGCCCGCACTGATGCCGAAGCCGCCAACCTGATCACCAGCGACCACGACGCCAACGACAAGCCTTTCCTGACCGGCGAGCGCACCCAAGAAGGTTTCTACCGCGTCAAGAACGGTCTGGAGCAGGCCATCAGCCGTGGCGTGGCCTACGCCCCCTACGCCGACCTGGTGTGGTGCGAAACCGGCGTGCCCGACATTGGCTTCGCCCGTGAATTTGCCCAAGCCGTGCACGCTGCGTGCCCCGGCAAGCTGCTGAGCTACAACTGCTCGCCTTCTTTCAACTGGAAGAAAAACCTCAACGACAGCCAGATCGCTTCCTTCCAGGAAGACCTGTCAGCGCTGGGCTACAAGTACCAGTTCATCACGCTGGCTGGCATCCACATCAACTGGTTCAACACCTTCCAGTTCGCCCACGCTTACGCTCGCGGCGAAGGCATGAAGCACTACACCAACATGGTGCAAGAGCCCGAATTTGCCGCTCGCGAAAAAGGCTATACCTTCGTGTCGCACCAACAGGAAGTGGGCGCGGGTTACTTCGACGACGTGACCACCGTGATACAGGGCGGTTCTTCCAGCGTGAAGGCCCTGACCGGCTCCACCGAAGAAGAACAGTTCCATTGATCTGACTGTCCAGCGCCTGCAAGGGTGCTGGGGAGGTAACAAAAGCCATCCAATGCGAGAGCGTTGGGTGGCTTTTTGTCTTCGGGGCGCGGCAGCAAGATCGAGTTCTTTTTGTGTTGAAGGTAACCACGCCAATGGAAGGCCGCAAGCTCGCGAATTGCCAGTTCCTTGGGTAAAAAACGGTGTAGAGTGTGCCCAGGTCAATCAAAGAGTGCAGTTTTGACGAGGAGTAGGTTTTTATATTTCACAGCCATGCCAACCAAAAGCCCAAATTGCCGATTTTTTCGTGGGTTGTTGACCGCTGCGATCCTGCTTGGCTCCGGCGCCTCGAAGGCACAGGAATACTTTGAGTCATATGGGCTGTCGCCCTTGTCTCCTGCCATTGATGTCGGTGTGCAGCCATTGGGCATTCCATCGGGTGTGATCAGCTCAGTGTTGGCCCGTGACCGCGTGTTGAAGAAGGCCTTGGTGCAACAGGGTCTGCCACTCAAAACGCACCCATTCCGGCGAGGGGCCGACATGGTGACGCTGTTGTCCCAAAAGCGTCTTGAGGCAGGCCTGTTGGGGGACATGCCGACCTTGTTGGCAGCTGCGTCAGGGAGCATTTGGGTCACAGCGCTGGTCAAGCAAACGTCTACCGCCATAGTCGCCAAGGGTGTTACCCAGGTTCGTGGATTGGCGGGAAAGCGCATTGGCTACACAGAGCTCTCCAGTGCACACCACACTCTTTTGCAGGGGCTGGCTTCAGCAGGGTTAAAGGACAGTCAGGTCAAGCTGGTTGCGCTGCGGGTGGACGAAATGCCTGAAGCTTTGGAGCGCGGTGAAATCGACGCCTTTGCAGCCTGGGAGCCTGCACCTTCGGTAGCTCTGGAGCGCAATGACGCCAACCGCATTGTTTTCAGGGGACTCAGTGCTGATTACTTTGTGGTCGAGCGTGACTTCGCACGCCGCAAGCCGGAGGCCGCCCTGATCCTGATGGCAGGGTACCTGCGGGCAATAGAGTGGATGCAACGATCCAGCCGAAACGTGGAGCGCGCAGCTGCTTGGGCCTTGGCGGACGGGCAGGTTTTTGCGGGCAAGCCGCCAGCAGTCAGTGCCCTGCAGGCGGCGGTCATCACGCGCAGAGAAATTTTGGATATTCCTTCGGCACCTGCCATTCCAATGAGTGCCGAGAATTTTCCGCTCAAGGCTGAATTTCGGTTTCTTGAAAAGCTCGGCAAGCTGCCAAACGGTGCCCAATGGGAAACGGTGGAGGCAGCATTCAATTACGATGGGTTGGCCCGCGTGTTGGGTGACCCGCGCAAGTTCCAGACGACAGTCTTTGATTACGAAGACTAGCCTCCCGAACCGATGCGCACCTCGATTTCAACCCGCGTCACGGGCTACTTCGCTGCACTGTTTTTGGTCACAGTGGCGGTGCTTTTTTTCCTGTGGTATTTCGGGCTTCCAGGTTTTGGGTTGACTGGTGCGGGTGGCGCGCGGCTCAGCGAAGCCACTCGAATGCTTGAACTTGAGGCCGACCATCGGCGGCGTCTCCTCAAAATGGCGATTGCCGAGCGGCGTGGCGATTTGCTGGTAATTGCCGAAAACCGAGTTTTGAGCGCAGAGCTTCGTGACCGCAGCCCCCAATTGGCGCAAGACTTTGAGCGCGTGGCCGACCGAATACAACGTGCGTACCCCGATCGGTATCTTGAGCTTCTTATTGTGTCGCCCACAACGGGAAGGGTGCTGTTGAGCAGCGTGGCAAAGTCTGTGGGGCAGCCCTATCCAGATGCATCGCTTGTTGCGAAGGCCAGTCGTCCCGGAATCAAGGAGCTGATCGAACAGGTAGAAAGTCCTTCGGGTTCGACCGCAGCTATCGTTCGACAGATCTCCGCGCCCGACACCAAAGGATATCCAGCGGGTATGGTTGTGGGTATCCTGATCGCCGTCTTGGATCCCCAGGTCATGTTCGGCGCCGACCTCTTCTTGGGTGACAATCAAACAAGAAACCTTGGCAACACTGTCCTCTTTGACTCCAAAGGCAGAACGCTCCGGGCGGCTGGGAACACGCGAGGTGAGCCAGTTGCTATTCGACTGAATCCAGAGGTTGAGGCTGGATTTGAAGGCACGGTGAATGGGGTTGATCCGCAAGGCAAGCCTTCGATTCAGGTGGTTCGCCATGTGCCGCTTACAGGCGCGACGGGCTGGACACTTGTGCATGAATTGAGCGTCGACGATGCGCTCTCCGGATTGCAAGACAACATAAGCCGGTTGGCCATCAGCGGCCTGGTATTGACCATCCTTGCGCTGGGGGCGATTGCATTGTCATCGAGGCGCCTGACAAGGCCGCTGCGTGCCATGGCGTCAACGGCGCGCCGGCTCGGGCTGGGCCAGCTGGCGGTTCGAATGAGCCGCAAGTCCAGTGATCCACGCGAGATTGACCAACTGGCCCACGCCTTCAACGAGATGGCTGCCAGCCTGGAGAGTGCCCACCGCAACCTTGAGGCCGCGGTCCAGACGCGAACCATGGAGTTGGAGCGAGAGCGTGACCGAGCACAGGGGTATTTGGACATTGCTGGTGTGATGCTGATTGCCCTGGACCCCGAGGGGCGCATTGTCATGGTCAATGAGTCAGGCGGGCGCTTGCTGGGGTATACGGTTCAAAAACTCTTGGAGATGAACTGGTTCGCTCACTTTGTGCCGCCTTCGGAGCGCCATGGACAACACGAACTGTTTCTACAATTGATTCAGTTGAAAACCACCGTGCCAGAGCGCTACGAAAGCAACATCGTCGACGCACGTGGGCAAATTCGGGTGCTGGCCTGGAACCATGTGATTTCCAGAGACCTCGCAGGCAATGTACTGGGCTTGCTTTCTTCCGCGGATGACATCACAGAGCGCAAACATTTGGAGGAGGAAATGCGCATCGCTGCCATATCCTTTGAGTCACAACAGGCCATGTTTGTGTCTGATTTTCAATGGAGCATTCTTCGTGTCAATCAGGCCTTCACCCAGCTGACCGGCTACACCAGTGAAGAAGCGCTGGGTAAGGTGCCACGCGAACTGCTGGGTTCAGAACGCCAGAGCGAGACCTTTTACACAGACATGGTCGACACGATTGCAAGTGCCGGTACTTGGCAGGGTGAGGTGTGGGATCGCTCAAAGGAAGGGCGTATCTTCCCGGTTTGGCTGATCGTCACCGCCGTCAAGAATGCCAGCGGCCAGCCCACGCACTATGTGGTGTCGATGCTGGACATCACGGAGCGCAAGGCCACAGAAGACGAGATTAGGAACCTCGCGTTCTACGATCCTCTGACCAATCTCCCAAACCGCAGGCTGTTGCTGGATCGCCTGGAGCATGCGTTGGCGCACGCAACACGCCACCGCGGTTTGGGGGCTTTGCTCTTTGTGGACCTGGATAACTTCAAATCACTGAACGACTCCATGGGGCACGACACCGGCGACATGTTGCTGCAGCAAGTGGCGGGCAGGTTGAGTGCCTGTACCCGCACAGTGGATACGGTGGCCAGACTTGGCGGAGACGAGTTCGTGGTCCTTCTGGAAGATTTGAGCCACGATGCTCTGGAAGCGGCGAGCCAGGCGGAGGCAGTGGCAGAAAAGATAATTGAATCGCTGAACAGGGCATACGAAATCCACGAGAACGTTCATTTCAGTTCTCCAAGCATAGGCATCACACTTTTTGGCGAACACCCTGAAAAAATGGGCGAACCCCTCAAGCGTGCAGATGCAGCCATGTACCAGGCCAAGGCGGCCGGCCGCAATACCTTGCGCTTTTTTGACCCGCAGACGCAATCGGCGGTCAATGCCCGGTTGGAACTGGAAAGCGGTCTGCGGGTCGCATTGCAAGGAGACCAGTTCGTTGTGCATTACCAGGCTCAGGTCGACGCCGAGGGGGCGGTGGTTGGCGCTGAGCTACTCTTGCGCTGGCAGCATCCCAAGCGAGGGCTGGTGCCGCCGGGTGAATTCATCGGTCTGGCGGAGGAAACTCGCCTGATCATCCCAATTGGGGCCTGGGTGCTGGAGCAGGCATGCCGGCAACTTGCCCAGTGGGCGGGGCAACCCCAGTTCGATGCGCTGTGCCTGTCGGTCAACGTGAGTGCACGACAGTTCCACGATCCCAATTTTGTGCAGTGCGTGATGGATATCCTGAACAGTGCAGGGGCCCGCCCAAACAGACTCAAGATTGAATTGACGGAGAGCTTGCTGGTTAACAACGTCGAAGATGTCATCGTCAAGATGACGGCCCTGAAGAAATTGGGCGTTGGCTTTTCGCTTGACGACTTTGGAACGGGCTATTCGTCCTTGTCTTACCTCAAGCGACTTCCATTGGATCAACTGAAGATCGACCAAGGATTTGTGCGCGACATTCTGGATGACCCCAACGACGCCGCCATTGCCAAAATGGTTGTGGCACTTGCTGGCAGCCTTTCGCTTGATGTCATCGCCGAGGGAGTCGAGACCCGCGAGCAACAAGATTTTCTGCGTGGATTGGGCTGCACCAACTACCAAGGGTACCTGTTCAGTCGCCCCGTTCGGTTAGACCAGTTTCTGGATTACGTGAAGCAAAGCGGGCCGCGTGTCAACCGGAGCTGACTCAGAAACAGTGTGTGTTCTAGAAAATCGTTGCTATTGTGCAGAGGTTCAAGGGTGTGGGCGGGCAGGGCTGGCAAGCTGGCAACCCGTGTTGTGCGAAAATACCCCCATACGAAACAGCAAAGAGCAGGAAAGGCGCATTGGTTATGACACCGCGAACTTGCTGGGAGCCCGTTACTGCCCGTTGAGCGGGCGGCAGCTCGCGCCTGCATTTTGTTTTTCACCAGCGCGGCCCGGAGCCGCGTTTTTGTTTTTAAAAAATTGCCATGTTGAACATCACACTCCCCGACGGTTCTCAACGCCAATTCCCCGGCCCAGTCTCAGTGGCTGAAGTGGCCGCATCCATCGGTGCCGGTTTGACCAAGGCCGCTTTGGGTGGCAAGGTAGATGGCAAACTCGTGGACACTTCCTTCGTCATGCAGGGCGACGCAAGTTTGGCCATCATCACGGCCAAAGACGCCGAGGGCCTGGACTTGATCCGCCATTCAACGGCGCATTTGCTAGCGTACGCGGTCAAGGAGTTGTTCCCGGACGCTCAGGTCACCATCGGCCCGGTGATTGACAACGGTTTTTATTACGACTTTTCGTACAAGCGCCCGTTCACGCCCGACGATTTGGCCGCCATCGAAAAGAA
>JBDKEX010000071.1:0-5151 GCA_039798985.1 Pseudomonadota bacterium
ATCGGCCAGCACCTGCGCGGGCGTACCGGTCAAAATCTGCAGGGGGTTGTTGAGTTGGGCGAGTTGTTCGGCCAAATCCTGCAGTTGGGCTTGCAGCCAAGCCTGGCGGTGCGCGCCCGTACGCTCAAACCCCCAGCGGGTAAGCGCACCTTGGGTTGGGTCTTGCACATACACGGGCAGCAGCCACCCACCCAGGGCTTGGGCCCGCTGCGCCGCGTAGGCCAAAGCCAGCTGATCGTGCAAACGCAGGTCGCTGCGGAACCAAAACACGACCCCTGGCGGCCGCTGTGGTGGGTTTGGACTCATTTGCCACCCGGGCGAGCCGCTGTGGTCCCGCCCGCCTGGCGGCACCGGTCGGAGCAGTACTTGACCTGCGCCCAATCGCGTTCCCATTTTTTGCGCCAGGCAAAAGGCAAGCCACAGGCCGGGCACACTTTGGTGGGCAAATCGGCTTTTTTGCGCATTTTCATGTCAAAAGTCCCAGGCAAGTTGCGATGCTGTAACAGGTTCGACGGCCCGGCGTCTGGCAGCGGGCACCTCGCGCCCCTGTGCATTGCGTGAACCGCCGGGCATGCCCTGGCGGGAAGCGTGCTTTTCCACAATCGCTGCCTTGGCGGCCCGAACATCGGGGCGCGCTCGCACGGCGTACAGGCGGCTTTTGGCCAACCGGGTGGCCTGCTCCAAGTCGACCAGCGGCATGGCAACGTCGACACGCACCTGCACGCCGCAACGGCTTTGTACGTCTAGAGGCATGCGCCACGGCTCGAACAACCAGCTGTCGGGCACGCGGCGCAGTGCGGGCAGCCAACGGCGCACAAACACGCCTTGCGGGTCGTGGTCGCGCGCCTGTTTGATGGGGTTGTACACCCGCGTGGTGTTGATGCCGGTGGTGCCCGACTGCATTTGCAGCTGGCTCCAGTGGATGCCTGGCTCGTAATCCAGGAATTCGCGGGCCAGCCAGTGGCCGACCTCGCGCCAATGCAACCACAAGGGGTAAGCCGCCACCGAAACCACCATGGCACGCATGCGGAAATTGAGCCACCCGGTTTCGTGGAGCATGGCCACACAAGCGTCGACCATGGGCCAACCGGTGCGGCCTTGGACCAGGGCGTCGAAATGGGCGGGGTTCCTGTCGGGTTCGCGCAGACCGTCGTAGCCGCGGTGCAGGTTTTGGAACTCCAAGCCGGGCTCGGTTTCGAGTTTCTGAATGAAGTGGCAGTGCCAATAAAGGCGGCTCATGAAGGCCGACAGGCCCTGTTTGCGCCAGTTGGGACCGGGCGGTGTGTGCGTTTCAGCCTCCAGTTGCGATCGGGTGGCCTGCACCACTTCACGCAAACTGACCTGCCCCTGGGCCAGGTAGGGTGAGAGGCGCGAGCAGGCCGTGGGCGCCGACAAGGGCGATGAAATATGGCCGCGGTAGCGGGCACACCCGTCATCCAAAAACGCGTGCAACACCGAGAGCCCCCGCTGGCGCCCCCCGCGCTGACGGCCCGGCGGCTGCCACAGCGGCAAGCCCAAATCACGTGATGAAGGAATGTTGACCGATGGGCGAGGTGGTTCAACAAACGCCAGGCCGCCCTGCGGCAAGGATGGGCGGGATTGCGCCATGAACGCCTCCCAACGGCGCTGCCAGCCGTCGCGGTGCGCCAACTTGCGCACCACCCCGAACTGCGGCCACTCGCGCCACGCCACCCCATGGGCGCCACACCACCGGCCCACGGCCAGGTCGCGGGCATAAGTCCAGCCATTGCCGGTTTCTTCGTGGGCGTGCAAAGCGGCAAATGGCCGGTGCCGGTGCAGTTGGTCCAGCACGTCCACCACCTGCCCCACTTGCACCCAAAGGTGTCCGCCCCAACGCTGGAGTTCGGTGCGCAAATCGGCCAGGCCTTCCATGGCGAACTGGTAGTGCTGGGTGGCTGCGTCGGGCTGGGCCCACAAGTCGGGTTCGATCACGTACAAACACAGTATTGGCCCCTGCCGCGCCGCTTCCACCAAGGGCTGGTGGTCGTGCAAACGCAGGTCGCGCTTGAACCAGACTACGGTGTAGCTCATGGGCTGTGCTGCGTCAGGACCGGCTGCGTTGTTTCAGCCAACGCATCACGCCACCCACCCAAGGCAGCTTTTCGTAAAGCTCTTCGGCCGCATCCCAATAGTCGCGGTGCAGGGCCACCAAGCCACGCTCATCAAACACCAAATGGCTGGCGCCGCGTATGGTTTGCACGGTTTCGGGGTCAAAACGTTTGAAGCGGAACACAAAGTCCCAGGTCAAAAAACACTGCGGCCCCTGCACCACCTGCTGGGTGACCACAAAGTGCGGTTCGCTCAGGTTGTGGAACATGTGCTCAAAAATGCCGCGAATGGCGGTGATGCCTTGCACGTCGTTGAAGGGGTCTTTGAACAGGGCATCGGGCGCATAAAACTCGCCCAAGTGGGCAAGGTCCGAGGGTTGGAGGTGTTCGTAAAACCGAACCAACTGATCAATGTCTTTGGGGTGGATCATGGGAAGGTGGGGCGGTCAGAGCCCTGTGGCGCGGTGGACCGCAGCAAAATACCAACGCAAAGGCAGCAGGCGCAACAATTGCAGCACGCGGGTAAACCGCTTGGGAAAGTGGATGTGGAATTCGCCCGCCTCCCAGCCCGCCACCATGTGTTCGGCGGCCTGTTGGGCGGTGATCAGCGCTGGCATGGGAAACGCATTGCCGGTGGTGGCGGGGGTGTCAACAAAGCCCGGGCACACCACGCTGACCGCCAGCCCCCGGGGGCGCAAATCCATGAACAAAGATTCGGCCAGGTTGTTGAGCGCGGCTTTGGTGGGCCCATAGGCCAAGCTGCGCGGCAGGCCACGGTAACCTGCCACGCTGCTGACCAAACTGACGTGCCCCTGCCCCCGCTGCAACATGGGGGGCAGCACCGCCGCCAACACATGCCAGGCACCGGTGAGGTTGGTATTTTGCTGCTGCAACGCCTCGTCCAGATTCAAATCCATGGCTCGCATGGGCTGGTAGCGGCCGGTGCAATAACAAACCAGGTCCACCGGCCCCTGGGCCAGCAGGGCCTGCGCTGCCCCGGCCACCGCCTGCCTGTCGGTAACGTCCAGGGGCAGCGCCAGGCTGCCCGGGTGGTCCGCCACAAACGCCTGCAACGCTGGCGCCGAGCGCGCCGACACCGCCACGCGCGCGCCACGCCGGTGCAAGGCCTGCGCCACAGCCAAACCAATGCCGCTGGACGCCCCCACCACCCACACGGTGCGGCCCCGCCAGTCGGTGATTCGCGGGTTCAAGGGCATGACAAGTCCGCCATCATTGGGCCCCCGGCTTGTAAAAGCTCAAGGTCACCTCGCCCAAGCGGATGCCAAACTTGGACATGGTTGCGCGGTTGAGCATGACGCGGTCGTTGATGAGGTACATCCAATCGTCAAACTGCACCTCGTAGACCTTGCCGTCCACCGGCAAATTCAGCGTGTAAGCCCAGCGAAACGCGTTGCCCGACACCTGGCCCTCGGCCTGGCCCACCACGTCGTCGGCAATGCCGGTGTAGCGCCCGTTGGGCAGGCGCTTGAGCCGCCACACACGGCGGTCTTGGCTCCCGTCGGCATAAGTGAACCGCTCGTCCAGCACGCCCTGATCGCCGCTCCAGCTGCAATCCATTTGCACGGTAAAGCGCTTGACCACCTGGCCACCCCGGTCCTGGAACATGCCGTGCGCCTCGACCCGGCCGTTGAAGTATTGCGCCAAGTCCAACTTGGGTTCGGCTTGGGCGTAGTCGGTGACTTGCTGGGTGGCGCAACCCGCCAGGGTCAGCACCGAAACGGCCAGCGCGGCGCAGCGGGAACGCCAGTTGGCGGGTGTTTGATGGGTCATGGAACCTCCGGCATGGGATGGAGAGAACGGCGTGGTGCGACCGGGCCAAACCCGCCGGGTCGAATCACGCCCACATAAAGCACAGCAGCGGCCAGTGTTTTCAACCCGCAGGGCACCACCGCATAGGCCCAGGTGAGGGCCTGCAACCCCGCCGCGTTGGTTTGGCCCGGCTGGTAACCCCAGAGCGACAACAGGGGCAACACCACCCCCGCCGCCAAAGCCAGGTTGAGCTTGGTGGCCAAGTTCCACCAGCCAAAATAGGCGCCTTCGTGTTGGCCCGAGTCACCGCTTTGGCCTATGACGCCCGCCAACAGGGCCGCAGGCAAGGCCAAGTCAGCCCCCAAGGCAAAGCCAGACAGCGCGCACACCCAGGCAAAACCGACGGTGTCGCCAGCGCCCAAAAATGCAGCCCCCACAAAAGCCAGCACCGACAGCGCCATGCCCAGCAACCAAGTGCGCGCCAACCCCCAGCGGGCCACCCCGCGCATCCACAAGGGCAACGCCAAGGCGGCCGCCATGAAGTAGCCGCCCAGGTAGTAGCTTTGGTAGTCCGCAGGCGCCTGCAAGCGATCTTGAATAAAAAACAAGACCAAGGTGGCGGGAATGGCCGTGGCCACACCGTTGACCACAAAAACCGCCATCAAGCGCCGAAAGGCGGCGTTGCGCCACGGCTGCACCTTGGGCCCATCGGGCCGGGCCAACACGGTGGCCACAGGTGCGGGGCGTGGGCTGTGCCACCAGGCCCAGCAACCCAAGGCCAAAGCCCCCGCAAACACCAGCAGCAACCCATCAGTGCCCGCCAGGCCCGGCAAGGCAGCGGCCACCAACACCCCCAACAGGCCTGCACCCTCGCGCCACGCCACCACCCGGCCCCGTTGGGCCTCGCCGCCCCCTAAGCGGGCGCCCCAACTTTGGTGGGCAATGCTGAGCACGCTGTAAGCCAGGTAGGTGACCCACAGGCCGCCAAACGCCCAAGCCACCATGGCGCCACCCGGCGGCACAGGGGGCAAAAACAAACCCCAAAGTCCCAAACCCAACACCAGCGCAGCCCAACACCCGGTGCGCCAAACCGCCTGCAGCGAACGGGCAAACAAACGGTCAATCCAACGGCCCAACCATGGGTCCACCAACGCATCCAACGCGCGGGCACACAAGAGCACCAACCCCAGCGTGGTCAACGGCAGGCCGTGATTTTGCGCATAGTGGTGGGGCAGCAGCACATACAAAGGCAACGCCACGAAGGCCAGGGGAAAACCCAGCAGCCCGTAGGTCAGGCCGGCCCACCTGGGGC
>JBDKEX010000072.1:0-4129 GCA_039798985.1 Pseudomonadota bacterium
ATGCTGGACGCCCTGCACACCGGCAAGGCCAAGTACAGCTCCATCTTCAACTACCCCACCCTCACCTGGGCCGACGTGGGCGTGATCGGCTGGCTGGTGGACGGCGCAGCCATCATGAACCAGATACCGCTGTGCCGTTGCAGCTACGGCCCCTACGCCCGCGCCATGGTGCGCGTGTGCAAGGAAGAAAGCTTCCACCAGCGCCAAGGCTACGAGGCCCTGCTGGTGATGATGCAAGGCACCCAGGCGCAAAAAGACATGGTGCAAGACGCGGTCAACCGCTACTGGTGGAAATGTCTGGCCATGTTCGGCCCGCCCGATGCCGACAGCACCAACAGCTTGCAGGGCATGCGCTGGGGCATCAAGCGCATCAGCAACGACGACCTGCGCCAGAAGTTTGTAGACGCCACCGTGCCCCAGGCCAAAGTGCTGGGCGTGACCCTGCCCGACCCCGACCTGAAGTGGAACGAAGAGCGCCAGCATTACGACTACGGGCAAATTGACTGGGACGAGTTCTGGGCCACCGTCAACGGCAATGGCCCCATGAACAAAGAGCGCCTGGCCACCCGTGTCAAGGCCCACAACGACGGGGCTTGGGTGCGCGAAGCCGCCCTGGCCCATGCCCGCAAGCAACAACAACGTGAACAAAAGGAAGCCGCATGAGCACGCCTGCACTCAAAGAATGGCCCTTGTGGGAGGTGTTTGTGCGCAGCAAACAAGGCCTGGAGCACAAGCACTGCGGCAGTCTGCACGCCTCCGACGCGCAGCACGCCCTGCAAATGGCCCGCGACGTGTACACCCGCCGCCAGGAAGGCGTGAGCATTTGGGTGGTGCCATCCAAGTCCATTACCGCCAGTGCGCCCATCGAAAAAGGTGAATTCTTCGAACCGGCGGCTGACAAGATCTACCGGCATCCGACCTTCTATGACATCCCGAACGAAGTGGGGCACATGTGAAGAGCGCCGCCGCCACCCACCGCAACTACTTTTTGCACTTGGCCGACAACGCACTGGTGCTGGGCCAACGCAACGCCGAGTGGTGCGGGCACGGCCCGATACTGGAAGAAGACATCGCACTGGCCAACGTCAGCCTGGATTTGATCGGCCAAGCCCGCCTGCTGTACCAAGAAGTGGCGCAAGCTGCTGGGCAAGGCACCACCGAAGACACGCTGGCCTACTTCAGGGAGGCTCACGAGTTTCGCAACCACACGCTGCTGGAGTTGCCACACCACGGCCCTCTGGTGGGCTACGCGGTGTCCAACCTGGATTACGCGACCACGATTGCCCGCAACTTTTTGCACAGTGCGTTGATGGTGCTGGTATGGGACGGCTTGCAGCGGTCGGCCGACGGGCAACTGGCCGCCATTGCCGCCAAGTCTTTTAAAGAAGTGCGCTACCACCTGCGGCATGCGCGTGATTGGCTGATACGCATGGGCGATGGCACTGAAGAATCACATGCCCGCATACAGGCCGCCCTGGACCACCTGATGCCTTACACCCAAGAATTTTGGAGCGGCAGCGACTTCGAGACGGCCGCCGCCGTCGATAGCGTGGGCTTGCCCGCAGCGACACTGCAGGACAGCTGGAACACGCTGCTGGACGACACTTTGAAGGAAGCAACCCTTCGCCGGCCAAGCGCAGTGGGCTACCTGACGCAAGGCAAAAACGGGGTTCACTCGGAACACCTGGGCTATTTGCTCACCGAAATGCAGGGCCTGGCGCGCGCCCACCCCAACGGGGTTTGGTAAACATGCCCAACGACGCACTGGTAGCCGCCGCCCGGACGCTGTTGGAGCAGGTGACCGACCCGGAAATCCCGGTGGTCACCCTGAGCGATCTGGGTATTTTGCGCGACGTTCGGTGGAGCGAAGGCGGCTTGGAGGTGGTGATTACACCCACTTACAGCGGCTGCCCAGCCATGGGCCAAATTGAAGACGATGTAACTGCGGCCTTGACCCAGTTGGGCTGCCCGGTTCGGGTGACCACCCAATTGGCACCGGCATGGACCACCGACTGGATTGGCGAGGCGGCACGGGAAAAACTGCGCGCCTACGGCATTGCGCCTCCGGGCAAAACCTGCGCCAACACCGGCGGTGGTGTGTTGCGTTTTGTGCGCGACGCAGCACTGGGTGCTATGGCTTGCCCCCGCTGTGGGTCGACCCAGACCCGGGAAAGCGCTCACTTTGGGTCAACTGCCTGCAAGGCCCTGTACAAGTGCTTGAACTGCCAAGAGCCGTTCGACCACTTCAAACCCTATTGACACCGCACGGGCATCACCCGGTTTTTGGAGCCCCCAATGTCCAGCCTTCGATTTCACCCTTTGACTGTTCAACGCGTGACCCCAGAGGCCGCCGGCGCGGTGGCCATTGCATTTGACATACCCGCAGAAATGCGGGAAACCTTCAGCTTTGAACCCGGCCAATTTCTGACGCTGAGGGCCGACATCAACGGCCAGGACACACGGCGCAACTATTCCATCAGCAGCCCCCGCAGCCGTTTGACACAGCTGGGCGAATTGGAAATAGGCATACGCCCGGTGGAGGGGGGGGTGTTCTCGAATTGGGCTGCGCAACACATACGGGCGGGCGACACCTTGGCCGTGATGCCACCTGAGGGCCGTTTCACCGTCAAAAAGCAGCGCGCCCTGCACCGTGTGGGGTTTGCGGCCGGCTCGGGCATCACACCGATTTTGTCGATTGCAGCGTCCACCTTGGAAGAGCAAACCCAAAGCAAGTTCACACTGGTCTACGGCAACCGGCGCATGAACAGCGTCATGTTCAACGAAGCCTTGCAAGACTTGAAAGACCGTTACCCAGACCGTTTCACCATGATCCACGTGCTCTCACGCCAGGCCCAGGAGGTGGACTTGTTGCAAGGCCGGATCGATGGGGCCAAGGTGCGCGCCCTGGTAGACACGCTGCTGCCAGCCGCGAGCATGGACGAGGTGTTTGTTTGTGGGCCCGAGGCGATGATCGAGGCCACAGAGCAGGCCCTGCTGGAAGCCGGGGTGGCGGCCGGCCGTATTCACACCGAGCGGTTTGCGTCAAGCCCAGCTGTGGCAGCCACCGTGCAAGGCAACACCGACAAAGCGGGCAATACCCCGGCCGCGACCCATGCGGTGGCCCTGACCTTGGTGCTGGACGGCAAACAGCACGACCTGCCCCTGGCCCCCCATGAACACGTGCTGGACGCTGCCTTGAACGCCGGCCTGGACCTGCCCTATTCCTGCAAAGCCGGTGTGTGCTGCACCTGCCGCTGCAAAGTGCTGGAGGGCTCGGTGACCATGGACAAAAATTTCACTCTGGACGCGAGCGAAATGGCCCAGGGTTTTGTACTGAGCTGCCAGGCCCGTGCAGCAACCCAGCGGGTGGTGTTGAGCTTCGACGAACGTTAAACGCCCAAGGCCTGGCACAAAGCCAAAGTGGGGCCACTCTGGTTCATGGTGTAGAAATGCAGGCCCGGCACGCCAGCGGCTTTGAGTTGGTCGCACAAATCTGTGATTACCTCGTGCCCAAACGCCTGGATGCTGGCGCTGTCGTCGCCATACCCCTGCAAGCGCAAGCGAATCCAGCGCGGCACTTCTGCACCGCACATTTCTGAAAACCGCAACAGCTGCGTCGCGTTGGTGATAGGCATGATGCCGGGCACGATGGGCACTGTCGCGCCCAGCTGGGCCGCGTCGTCCACAAAGCGGAAGTAGGCGTCGCTGTTGAAGAAATACTGCGTGATGGCCGAATCGGCCCCCGCCTTGACTTTGGTGGCAAAGGCCTGCAAATCGGCTTCGGGCGACTTGGCTTGGGGGTGAAATTCAGGGTAAGCAGCCACTTCGATGTGGAACGCGTCGCCGGTTTCCGCCCGAATAAAGGCCACCAGGTCGCTCGCGTAGTGGAACTCGCCCCCCAAACCATAACCGCTGGGCAAATCGCCACGCAAGGCCACCAGACGCTTGACACCCATGGCTTGCAGGGTAGCGAGTTGCTCGCGTACTTTGGACCGTGTGGCACCGATACACGAGAAGTGTGAGGCGGCGCTCACCCCTTCAGCCAATATCTCGGTGACTGTGGCAAAGGTGCCTTCTTGGGTGGAGCCACCCGCACCAAAAGTGACCGAGCAAAACTCGGGCGACTTGG
>JBDKEX010000073.1:0-3828 GCA_039798985.1 Pseudomonadota bacterium
GCTGTGAAAACCAGGCCTCAAGCGCCTTCAGCCACGGGGCCACGCCCCATCAACACGGCCACCGCTTGCTGGGGTTGTAACTTCCCGTCCAGCAGGTCCACCACCGCCTGAGTAATCGGCATGGCCACACCCACGGCTTGGGCGCGTTGGGCCACGGTTCGTGCGCTGTAAACACCTTCGGCCACGTGGCCCAACGAATTCACGGCCTGCTGCAAGGTTTGCCCCTGCGCCAAAAGCAGCCCGACCTGCCGGTTGCGGCTCAGGTCGCCGGTGGCGGTCAACACCAGATCGCCCAAGCCGCTCAGGCCCATAAACGTATCCACCCGGGCGCCGAGCGCCACCCCAAAACGGGTGATTTCGGCCAAACCCCGTGTGATGAGTGCCGCGCGGGCATTAAGCCCGAGTTGCAAACCATCGCACAAACCGGTGGCTATGGCCATCACGTTTTTGACCGCCCCACCCACCTCCACGCCCACCACATCATCGTTGGCGTAAATGCGCAAAAAAGGGCCGTGGAACGCTCGAACCATGGTATCGCGCACATGCGGATGCGAGCTGGCAGCCACCAACGCGGTGGGCTGGCTGCCAGCCACCTCTTGGGCAAAACTGGGCCCGCTGAGAACCCCGGTGCGCAGCAGCGGTGCCGCTTGTGCGGCCACTTCGTGCCCCATCAGGCCAACTTCGGCGCAGTCAACGCCCTGTGGTCGCTCAAAACCTTTGCACAACCACACCACGGGTGCGGGCACCTGTGCCAGCGCCTGCAGCATGCCACGCAGGGCGGCCATGGGGGTGGCCACCACCACCAAGTCTTCGCCTTGCAGCGCAGGTGGCAAATGGGCTGGTTCGCAAGCAAACACCTGCAAGTTGTCACCCAAAGGGTGGCCCGGTAAATAACGTCGGTTTTCGCGGTGGGCGTGCATGTCGCTCACCTGCACAGGGTTGCGCGCCCACAAGCGAACCCTGTGGTGGCCCGCACCAGAGGGTTGGCGCGCCGCAGCCAGGGCCAAGGCTGTGCCCCAGGCACCAGCCCCCAACACGGTGATGTTCATGCCCGGCACGCCCTGTTGGGTTGGGTTGGCTTACTGCGTCACGATGCGGGGCGCATCTTCCTGCTGTTGAGCCTGTTGTTGCTCGTACATGGCCTGGAAGTTGATTTCGGACAAGTGCACAGGCGGGAAACCGGCGCGCTGGACCAAATCGGCCACATTGCCGCGCAAATAGGGGTACACAATTTGCGGACAAGCAATGCCCATGATCGCACCCATTTGCTCTTGCGGCAGGTTGCGCACCTCGAAAATACCTGCCTGCTTGGCTTCCACCAAAAACACGGTACGGTCTTTGATTTTGGTTTGCACGGTGGCGGTCACGCACACCTCAAAAACGCCATCTGCCACGGGTTGCGCCTCAACACCGAGCTGTATATCCACGCTGGGTTGTTCTTGTTCCAGCAAAATGGCAGGGGAATTGGGTTGCTCCAGCGAGGACTCTTTGAGGTACACGCGCTGGATCTGGAACACGGGGGTCAGTTCTTCTGACATAAACACTTTCGGGTACGGGTGAAGGAAGCGGGCATTATGTCAGGCTGCGCCCAGCAAAGGCAGCAAGGCGCCACGGGCGTCCAGCGCGTGCAAGTCGTCACAGCCACCCACGTGGGTTTCGCCTATGAAAATTTGCGGAACGCTGGTGCGACCGGTGATGTCTTTCATGCGGGCTCGAAGATCGGGCTTGCCATCAACCACAATTTCCTCCCACTGCTGCACACCCCGTTGCCGCAACAGGGCCTTGGCGCGGTGGCAGTAGGGGCAAAAATCGCTGCTGTAAATGGTCACTGCGTTCATGTTGGGCCTATGTGGTGGATCAACCCATCAGATTTTTTGGACGGGCAAACTCGCACCCCGCCAGGCCCCCATACCACCCGTCAGGGAAAAAGCTTTTTCAAAGCCCAGCTTTTTGGCCACGCCAACTGCACGGCTGGAGCGCACCCCTGAAGCGCACACCAAAATCACCGGCGTTTGTTTGTTCTTGACCGCCCCGGGCAACTTGGCTTCCAGCTCACCCAAGGGAATGTTTTTGGCGCCCGCCACATGCCCGGTTGCAAACTCTTCTGCGGAGCAAACGTCCACCACCACGGCCTTCTCGCGGTTCATCAGCTGAACGGCTTCGCTGGGGTTCACACCGGCTGCCCCGCCGCTTTTGGTCAACACCGGCCAAAGCAACATCCCTCCGGAACTCAAGGCAACCAAAAACAACATCCAGTTATCGATAAAAAACGTCACGACACACCTTTCAAAACGGGAGCTATTTTAGAATGGACGCCTCAACCTCTGCAGCACGCGGCGTTTGGTCTTTTGCTCACACACTCAACATGTACAAACTTGTCTTGATTCGCCATGGCGAATCCACCTGGAACCTGGAAAACCGCTTCACCGGCTGGACCGACGTGGACCTCACCCCCACCGGCGTGAACCAGGCCATTTCGGCAGGCAAATTGCTCAAAGACGAAGGCTGGGACTTTGACATCGCTTACACCAGCGTGCTCAAGCGCGCGATTCACACCCTCTGGTATGTGCTTGACGGCATGGACCGCACCTGGCTGCCCGTGGTCAAGCACTGGCGCCTGAATGAACGCCACTACGGTGCTTTGCAAGGCCTGAACAAGGCCGACATGGCCAAACAATACGGCGACGAACAAGTGCTGATTTGGCGCCGCAGCTACGACACGCCGCCACCGGCACTGGAAGCGAGCGACCCGCGCTCCGAACGTGGCGACCGCCGTTACGCCAAGCTGGACCCCGCCGATGTGCCGCTGACCGAATGCCTCAAAGACACTGTGGCCCGGGTCATACCTTTTTGGAACGAGTCCATGGCACCCGCCATCAAGGCGGGCAAGCGGGTGGTGGTGGCAGCGCACGGCAACTCCATTCGTGCGTTGGTGAAATACCTGGACAACATTGCCGACGACAAAATTGTGGGCGTGAACATTCCCAACGGCATCCCGCTGGTGTACGAGTTGGACGCCGGCCTCAAACCCATCCGCAGCTACTACCTGGGTGACGCCGAAGCCGCCGCCAAAGCCGCTGCAGCCGTGGCCAACCAGGGCAAAGCCTGAGCTTTACCGCAGCTTTGCGGAACCACCGGGGCGTTACCCGGCTCTTAGGTGTACATTGGCTGTGAGCCATTTTTGTAGCGTCATGAAAGCTGGGCCATGGGTCAGAAATTGAAAATTGCGGGTTGGATTGCCGTGGGTGCCATGGCAGGCGCCTTGACGACGGTGCAATTGCAAGCCGTGGCACGCGGCGCCATGGCTCCCTTGCCCCTGGAGGAGCTGCAGCAATTGGCCGCGGTGTTTGGCATGGTCAAAACCGACTATGTGGAACCAGTGGACGAGAAAAAACTGATCACTGATGCCATATCGGGCATGGTTTCGAGCCTGGACCCCCATTCGGTTTACTACGACAAAAAGAGCTTCAAGGAATTCCGCGAAGGCACCACCGGCAAGTTTGTGGGCGTGGGCATTGAAATCACCATGGAAGAAGGCCTGGTGAAAGTGGTGTCCCCGATCGAAGGGTCGCCGGCCTACCGTGCGGGGCTCAAAACCAACGACCTGATCACCAAGATTGACGACACGGCCGTCAAAGGTTTGAGCATCAACGATGCGGTCAAACGCATGCGCGGCGAACCCAACACCAAGGTGGCTTTGACGATTTTCCGCAAGGAAGAAAACCGCACTTTCTCGGTCACCATCACCCGCGAAGAAATCAAAACCCAAAGTGTAAAAGCCAAGGTGCTGGAGCCGGGGTATGCTTGGATAAGGGTGTCGCAGTTCCA
>JBDKEX010000074.1:0-41139 GCA_039798985.1 Pseudomonadota bacterium
TGCGGCCGTTGGGCAAAGCAATGCGGTTCATGTTTGGGTCCTTATTTGCGCTGGCCCGTGCCCAAGGGGGTGGGGGGCTCGCTGGCCGGCACCCGACCGTAGGCGTGTGGCAAAGAAACAGTCTTGAGCTGCGGCAGCACTTTGGCGCCAAAAATCTCACACTCCTGCAGGTGCGGGTAGCCCGAGAAAATGAAGGCGCGCATGCCCATCTTCATGTAGTCGTGGATTTCGCTCAGCACCTGGTCCACGCTCCCGACCAAAGCGGCGCCGCAGCCGCTGCGAGCGCGTCCCACGCCCGTCCACAGGTGGGGCTCGATGTAGCCCTCGTCGTCGGCCATGTCGCGGTTCGCGCTCTGCAGCGAAACACCCAGGCTTTTGGCGTCGAGAGCGCGGTTGCGGATCGCGCTGCCGGCGTTGTCATCCAGTTTGGAGACCAGCTCGCGGGCGTATTCGCGGGCCTCCTTTTCGGTGTCTCGCACGATCATGTGAACGCGCAAACCATAGTCGAGCAGTCGTCCATGGCGCTCCGCGTGGGCATGGACGTCGCGCATGCGCTGCGCCAGCACTTCTTTGGGCTCGGGCCACATCAGGTAGGTATCGCAATGCGCGCCGCACAGTGCCAAAGCGTCGGGGCTGTAACCCCCAAAGTACAACAGCGGCCCGCCGTTGATCTGGTAAGGCTTGACCGGATCGGTCGACAAGCCCTTGAGCTGGTAAATCTGGCCTTCGTAGTCGATGGTGTCCTGCGTCCAGGCCTGCTTGAGGATCTCCACCACCTCCCAGCTGCGACGGTAGCGGTAGGCACTGTCGGCCTGCTCGCCCGGAAAATCAGAAGAAATGACGTTCAGCGTCAAACGGCCTTGCAGCATGTGGTCCAAAGTGGCCACGGTGCGGGCCAGCATGGCCGGCTGCAGCTCCCCGCAACGGATGGCTGCCAGCATGTTCATGCGTGCGGTGCGCGGGGCCATTGCCGCCACAAAACTCAAAGTGTCCTGCCCCACCTGGTAGGACGACGGGCAAAGAATGTTGCGAAAGCCCAGCTCGTCGGCGCGCTGGGCAATGCGACTGGTGTTCGCCCAG
Organism: Pseudomonadota bacterium; assembly: GCA_039798985.1. Taxonomy (GTDB): domain Bacteria; phylum Pseudomonadota; class Gammaproteobacteria; order Burkholderiales; family Burkholderiaceae_C; genus JBDKEX01. Next base: position 1,081 of record JBDKEX010000074.1, read on the forward strand.
CTGCTGCGCAAGTCGCCTTCCGGCACACCCAGGTGACGAAAGTCATCTGAACACAGTGGGGCAAACCAGGCCACCTCGGCACCGTTAATATCGGCACCTCTGATTGGAACGACACTCATGCTGCTTCCGAGTATTAAGTGTATGAATGGTATATGAATTGATGCTAACAGAGATCAGGGTTATCACGGACAAGGCTGGGCTTTGCCATACTTGACGCATGAGATACGCGACACCCGCCAAGCCCCTGCCGATTTACCTGCAAATTGCCGAATTGCTGGGTCGGCAAATCAAGGCCGGTTACTGGCGCCAGGGCGAGCGCTTGCCCACAGAGTCAGAATTGGCAACCAAGCTGGATGTGGCTGTGGGCACTTTGCGCAAGGCATTGGCCGTGCTGGAAGAGCAAGGCATTTTGCAACGCATCCAGGGTTCTGGCACCTACTTGAGAAAGCTGGAAGGCGCGGGTCAGATCTATGAGCTTTTTCGACTGGAACTGACCACCGGTCCAGGCCTGCCGACCGCGCACATTGTCGATGTGAGCCTGGACACGTGTCCTCCCAAGCTTGCTGCTTTTGGCACGGCCGATGGCTTGAGCACCCAAACTTGGCGAATACGGCGGATGCGCTTTCTCAGCCAGATACCTGTCGCACTGGAGGAGATATGGTTCGATGCGCGGCACTGCGCCCAACTGAACGCCAAAGACTTGGGCGATTCGATGTATCTGTTCTACCAGCAGCGCTTGGGTGTGTGGATTGCCCGGGTGGAAGACCGCATCTCGGTCGCCTCGGCGCCCGACTGGGCGCAGCCTCCATGGGGCCTGGTTTCGGGGGCTTGTGCAGGTTATATCGAACGCGTGTCTTGGACCGCGAGCAATGAAGTGGCGGAGTTTTCACGCACCTGGTTTGACCCCAAGGTCTGCAGCTATTCGTCGCGAATGACCCAGTGAACCTGGCCATGACCGCAGAACATTCAAAGTGAAAATTCAGTCAGACCGCCCCGGCGCCCGCACTGGCGTGGCACACGTAAACGGTGCCCTGCTCGCCTGAAGGGGCGCGGTAGCGGTCGCGCACCGCTGCCGTCACCTCGTCCACTTTGGCTTGGGGCATCAAGGCCACCGCGCAACCGCCAAACCCCCCGCCGGTCATGCGGGCGCCGCCTTCGTGGCCTATGGCTTCCTGCAGGATTGCCACCAACTGGTCGATGGCGGGCACGGTGATTTCAAAATCGTCCCGCATGCTGGCGTGCGATTCGGCCATCAGTTGGCCCACCCGGGTCAGCTGTTGTTGCGCCAGGGCCTGCGCCATGTCCAGGGTGCGCTGGTTTTCGGTGACCACATGCCGGGCCCGGCGGTAAATCACCTCGTCCAGCACGGCACTTTGGGCCTCCAAGCCCGCAAGCGTGACCTGGCGCAATGACGGCACACCAAAAAAGCGGGCGGCGGCTTCGCACTGCTGGCGCCGGGTGTTGTATTCGCTTTCCACCAACCCGCGTTTGACGCGTGAATGCACAATCATCACGGCCAGGTCGTGTGGCATGGGCACGGGTTGCAGCGCCAGGTTGTCGCAATCAATCAGCACCGCGTGGTCTGCCAAGCCCTGGGCCGAAATCAGCTGGTCCATGATGCCGCAGTTGCAACCCACAAATTCGTTTTCGGCGCGTTGTGCCAGCAGGGCGATGTCGACACCGCTGAGGTGACTCAGGCTGGACAGTTCTTTGAAGGCTTGGCCCACCGCCACTTCCAGCGAGGCCGAAGAAGACAGCCCCGCGCCCTGAGGCACATTGCCGCCTATGACAAGGTTGGCCCCGCTGAGAATGCAGCCGTGTTGCTGCAAGGCCTGCACCATGCCACGCACATAGTTGGCCCAAGGTGCGTCTGCGCGCGGTTCAATGGGGGCGTTGAGCGCAAAGCGGTCGGTGGCGTTGTTCAGGTCCAGGGCCATCACGTGAACCCAGGCGTCGTTGCGCGATTCGGCGGCCACCACGGTGGCAAAGTCGATGGCGCAGGGCAGCACGAAACCGTGGTTGTAGTCGGTGTGCTCGCCGATCAGGTTGACCCGGCCGGGCGCGCGCACCACATGGGTGGCGGCGTGGCCGTGGGTGTGTTCAAAGGCGCCGGTAACGCGCGCTAGCAAAGGGTTCGGTGCGTGTTGCATGTGGTGCGCGGGCCGGGGTTAGGCTGTGTGGCCAGTGTGGGAGGCGTGGCGGTAATGGGTGGTGCTCTGAGTGCGCAAACGCTCGGCTGCCTGCTCGGGGGTGAGGTCGCGTTGGGCTTCGGCCAACATTTCGTAACCCACCAAAAACTTGCGCACGCTGGCCGAACGCAGCAGCGGCGGGTAAAAGTGGGCGTGCAGTTGCCAGGGGCGTGTGTCGCTGCCGTCGAACGGCGCGCCGTGCCAGCCCATGGAATAGGGAAAGGCGGTCTGGAACAGGTTGTCGTAGCGGGTGGTGAGTTCTTTCACCACCCGCGCCAGGTCTTGGCGTTGGGCAGGGTTCAGTTCGGGCAAGCGTTGCACAGCAAAGCGTGGCAGCAGCAGCGTTTCAAACGGCCAGGTGGCCCAAAACGGCACAAGGGCCAGCCAGTGTTCGGATTGCACCACCACGCGGTTGCCGTGGGCTTCGCGCTCGGCCACGTCGAGCAACAACGGCCGGCCGTGTTCGGCCCAATAGGCCCGCTGGTGGGCGTCTTCGGCAACGGCTTCGTTGGGCAGGTGCCCGGTGGCCCACACCTGGCCATGGGGGTGCGGTTGGGAGCAGCCCATCAAGGCGCCTTTGTTCTCGAACACCTGCACCCAGGCGTGGTCGCGGCCCAGCTCGGCGGTTTGGTCGCACCACATGTCCACCACGGCAGTGATTTCGCTGGGGTTCAATTCCGGGAGGCTGCGGTCGTGGTCGGGCGAAAAAATCAGCACCCGGCTGGTGCCCCGTGCTTCGTGTTGCTGGAACAAGGGGTCGGTGGCCGGCGGGGCTGGAGGCACTTGGGGCAGCAGGGCGGCGTGGTCGTTGGTGAACACAAAGGTGCCGCTGTAGTTGGAGTTTTGTTCGCCGTTGACGCGGGTGTTGCCCGCGCACAGGTAGCAGGTGGGTTCGTAGCGCGGCAAAGGCTGGTCTTGGGGCGCCTCTTGCAGGCCTTGCCAAGGGCGTTGGGCGCGGTGGGGCGACACCAGCACCCATTGCCCGGTCAACGGGTTGCGGCGGCGGTGGGAGTGGTCAGCGGCGCTGAACGGGGTGTTCATGGTGCATAGCCCGTGGGGTGGCTGGACTGCCAGTGCCAGGTGTCTGCGCACATTTCGTCCAGGCCTCTTTGGGCTGTCCAACCCAGTGCCTGGTGGGCAAGGGTGGCGTCCGCCCAGTAAGCCGCCAGGTCGCCCGCGCGCCGCGGCGCCACCACATAGGGCAAATCGCGCCCGCAGGCCTGGCTGAATGCAGTCAGCATTTCCAACACGCTGTGCCCCAGGCCGCGCCCCAGGTTGTAGGTGTGCAAGCCGGGTTGCCCGTGGCCACGTTCGCAGGCTGCCAAATGCCCTTCGGCCAGATCCATGACGTGGATGTAGTCGCGCACGCCGGTGCCGTCGGGGGTGGGGTAGTCGTTGCCAAACACCTGCAGAGCCTCGCGCCGCCCCACGGCCACCTGGGCAAGGTAGGGCATCAGGTTGTTGGGCACGCCTTGTGGGTCTTCGCCCATCAGACCGCTGGGGTGGGCTCCCACGGGGTTGAAGTAGCGCAGCGCTGTCAGTGACCAACTGGGTTCGGCCACGGCCAAGTCGGCCAAGATTTGTTCCACCATCCATTTGGTGCGGCCGTAGGGGTTGCTGGGGTGCTTTGCGGCATCTTCCCTCAGCGGCATCACGTCGGATTCGGCGTACACCGTGGCCGACGAGCTGAACACCAGTGTTTTGACGCCCGTGGCTTGCATGGCGCGCAACAGAACCAGCGTGCCGTTGACGTTGTTGTCGTAATAGGCCAAGGGTTGCTGCACCGATTCGCCCACGGCCTTCCAGCCCGCGAAATGGATCACCGCCTCAATGCCATGATCGCGCAGAACGCGTTCGACCAAGGCTTGGTCGCGAACATCTCCCTGCACAAACACCGGGCGCTGGCCGGCCACTTGTGCCATGCGGTCCACCACGCTGGCTTTGGCATTGTGCAAGTTGTCAAGGATGACCGGCCCATGCCCGGCAAGCAGCAGTTGCACGCACGTCAGGCTGCCGATGTAACCGGCACCACCGGTAACGAGGATGTTCATAAGTCGTGTTTGGACGGGTTGGGGGAGGTGAATTGGGGTTGCTGGCCTCAGCAAGGTAGGTCAACGGTGCGTGGCAGGGCGTGTTGCTTGTCGTCGAAAACATGCAAAGCGTCTGGCGCGGCTGACAATGCCACGCGTTCGCCCTTGTGGAAGCGGGTGGCCCCGGGAGCACGAACCATCCACCCCGGGCCGCCAGGCGCATCGTCCAAGTACCCGTAGGTGACTTCGCCCAAGCATTCCTGCCACTGCACGGTGCGCAGCAGGTGCTGTCCATGGCAGCCAAGTGCCAAATGCTCGGGGCGTATTCCCACCGTGACGCGGGCGCCCGGGGGCAGTGCTTGTGCATTCACCCGGGCGGAGAGTGCTTCACCGCTGTCGAGCAGCACGGTGGCTGACTCAGGGGCGCTGGACTGCAGTGCCCCGGTGGCAAAGTTCATTTTGGGTGAGCCCATAAAACCGGCCACAAACAGCGTGCGCGGGCGGTGGTAAAGCTCCATGGGCGAGCCAAACTGGGCAATGCTGCCTTCCTTGGGCACGGCGTCGCCGGTGTTGAGCAGCAAGATCCGGTCGGCCAGTGTCATGGCCTCTACTTGGTCGTGGGTCACATACACCGTGCTGGCACGGCCATAGTCGCGGTGCAGCTTGGCAATTTCCAGCCGGGTTTGGCCGCGCAAGGCGGCATCCAAGTTCGACAGGGGTTCGTCGAACAGAAAAACACCGGGTTCACGCACAATGGCCCGCCCAATGGCCACCCGCTGCCGTTGCCCGCCCGACAGTTGTTTGGGTTTTCGGTCCAACAGGTGATCCAACTGAAGTACCCGGGCCGCCTCTCGCACCTTTTTGTCGAGGGTGGCTTTTGGAGTTCCGGTGACGGACAAGCCAAAGCCCATGTTGTCGTAAACCGAAAGGTGGGGGAACAGGGCGTAGTTCTGAAACACCATGGCCACCCCCCGCTGGGCCGGCGGTACGTTGTTCATGCGCACCCCGCCCACGCGCAATTCCCCCGCAGTGATGTCCTCCAACCCCGCCAACATGCGCAGCAGCGTGGACTTACCGCACCCCGAGGGGCCCACGAACACGCAAAACTCACCTTGCTGCACGTGGATGCTCACGTCCCGGATGACGCAACTGTCGTTTCCATACGATTTGTTGACTGACAAAAGTTCAAGACTGGCCATGGAATTGATCGGTGGGCTGCGATAGACTCGATGATATTGCCAATATTATTGGCAATAATCAGTAAAAACCCTAGGGTTGGCTCAATCTGTGGTGTGGAATCGGTAGATGGCACGGTGTTCCCAAGCTTGGCCGGGTTCCAGCCACACCGTGGGTTGGGGCCATTCCGGGTGGTTGGGGCTGTCGGGCAGCCACTGGGGTTCCAGCGCCAAGCCTTGGCACGCCAGGTAGGTTTGGCCGTTGGGGGCGGGAAGCCCCGCCAGGTACTGGCCTGCATAGAGCTGGAGGGCCGGCTGGGTGCTGAAGAGGCTCAGGGTCAAACGGCCGTCGGCCGATCCAAGCCAGGCAGCGGGTTGGTCGAGACTGGGCTTGTCCAGCAGGAAGGCGTGGTCGTAACCTGCGCCGTGGCGTTGTTGTTCGTCTTGCAGCCAGTGGGTCAGCAATTTGCGCGGGGTTCGAAAGTCAAAAGAGGTGTGGGCGGTTGGGGCCAGTGGCCCCAGTGGAATCAGCCCGACGTCCACCGGGGCAAAGCGTTGCGCGTTCAGTTGCAGCGTGTGTTGCCGCACGTCGGTGCAGCCGCCCTGTTCGTTGCGGGGGTCCAGGTTGAAGTAGGCGTGGTTGCTCACACACACCGGGCAGCTTTGGTCCACAGTGACCCGCCAACTCAGCTCCAAGGACCAATCGTCCAGAAGCTGGTACTGGGTTTGGACGCTGGCGTGCCCCGGGTAGCCTTGGTCGCCATCGGGCGATTCAAGGGTGTAAGCCACAGAACTTCCCGTGAGCGAGGTTTGTTCCCAGCGGCGGGTGTCCCACCCGTGCGGCCCGCCATGCAATTGGTGGGGTTGCCCGGGTTCGCGTTTGAGCGCCCAAGTTTGGTGTTTTTGGGAGAAGCGCCCGTGGGCAATGCGGTTGGCATAACGGCCCAGTGTGCTGCCCATGTAACTGCGCGGTTGATGTGGGCCCACCTGCGGGTAGCTGGGCGGCAACAAAACCTGGCGCAATGAGCCGTCGGGCAGTCGCACTTCGCAGCGGAGCCAGCTGGCGCCCCACGCGCTGCACTCAACCCGAATGCCAGGTTTGGGTTCGCTGGCCCCCAGCCAAACGGTGTCTTCGCGGGTCACAGCGGTCGGTGCCATAGGCTGATTCCATGGGGAGGTAATTCGGTCGAGCCCATCACATTTTGAAACCCGGGTGCGTGTCCGGTGCCAGGCTGCCAGGTGTGGGTTCGGTCCGAGAAGTTGCAGGCGATCAGCCAGTTGCCCCATTGGCTGACGCGCACATCTTGCGGCAGCTCTTGTGCGGGCAAGCCAGCGGCTCGTGCGCACAACCCCAGCCAGGTGACCCAATCGTTGTCGGACAGCCAACCCAGTGTGCCGTGCACCGTGCCGTGGCGGGTGAGGGCGGGGCGCCCGTCGTCGTCAAACGTGGCCACCACCTTTGCTCCGGCCAAAGCGGCGTCCTCGCACCAGCGTTGGGCTTGGGCGGGTTGCCCGCCGGGCAGTGTGAGCGTTCGGGTCATGCCCGGTGGCATGGATGCAACCCGTTCCACGCGGTAGCCGGTCAGGTCAACCAAGGTTCCGGGGGGCACCAGCGCGCCACCCTCTGGGTCTTCAGGGAAGCTCAGGTGGGCTGACTTGGAGCCAAATCGCGGCCCCATCACCAGGTGGGTGCCGGATTGGGCGGCGGCGCGCAATTCGGCGGCCAATGGGTCTGACACATGCAGCTGCGCGGGCAGTACCACCATGGTGTGGTTTTGCAGCGTTTGGTTCGGCGCCACAAGGTCCACGTCCAGCCCCAGTTGCCGCAAGGCGCTGTAAACCCGAAAGTGCAGTTCCAGTGGGTTGAAGTCGGCTCCCTGGGGCTGGATCTGGGCCATCCAGAGGCTCTCGTAATCGAACACCAAGGCGACCCGGTGGGCCACCGCTGCGGGCGTGAGGTCCCAGCCTTGTGCGGCAAGTTGGGCGAGTTCTGCGCCCACTTGGCTCGCCTCTAGCCCGCCTTGGTCCAGGGTTCGGTCGGGGCGGTGCAAGCCGGTGTGCATTTGTTCCTGGGCAAAAGGGGCTTGCCGCCAGCGAAAATAGCTGACCACCTCGGCCCCGTGCGCAAACGCTTGCCAGGTCCACAAGCGAACCATGCCGTCGTGCGGTGCGGGGTTCCAGCTGGCCCAGTTCACGGGCCCTGGCTGCTGTTCCATGACCCACCAGCGGCCTTGGCACATGCCCCGGTAGAGGTCGTGGTGGAAGGCGGGTATGTCGGGGTGGCCGGTGCGGGCATAACGCACTTTTTCGGCCGAATTCAAAAAGAAATTTTGGGTAAAACCCAGCGGGTAGCTGTCCCAGGTGGCGATGTCGAGGTCCTGGGCCACCTCGTGGTGGTTGAATTCGGTGAAGAACCCCATGAAGTTGTGGGTAACCGGGCGGCCCGGTGACAGCTCCCTGATGATGGGGGTCTGCTCCCGATTGAATGCGCGCACCTCGCTGGAGGCGAAACGGCGCCAATCGAGCCGATGCGCTGGGTTGGCCTCCGTTACGGTTTGTGCGGGCAGGTTCACTTCATCAAATGACCGGTAGGTCTGGCTCCAAAACACGGTGCCCCAGGCTTGGTTGAGCGCCTCGGTGGAGCCGTAACGCTGCGCCAACCAATGCCTGAACCCCTGCAAAGCCGCGTCTGATGTGCTCAACACCGTGTCGTGGCAACCGTATTCATTGTCGGTTTGCCAGGCCCCCACGCCGGGGTGTTTTCCGTAGCGTTCGGCCACCAAGCGGGTGATGCGCCGGGACTCGCTTCGATAACCGGCGTGAGAGAAGCAGTAATGCCTGCGCGACCCGAACTTTCTGGGTTGCCCGTTGAGGTCGCGGGCCACCATGTCCGGCATCCGGTCGATCAACCATTTTGGGGGGGTGGCGGTGGGGGTGCACATAACCACCCGCAGGCCGTGTTCGTGCAGCGTGTTGACAGCCTGGTCCAGCCAGGCCCAATCCAACACACCGGGTTCGGGTTCGATTTGGCTCCAGGCAAACTCGGCAATGCGCACCCAGCGTATGCCCATATCGCGCATGCGCCGGGCGTCGTCGGCCCACCACGCGGTGGGCCATTGTTCGGGGTAGTAGCAAACACCCAGTTCCATGCGGCACCTTCAGGCGGTTTGGGCGCGTTCGGCCACCGAGTCTCGCTCCACCAGGGGGCAATCTACCTTCAACATGGTTCGGCGCTGTGAGGTGCCGTCAACCAAGTCGAACAGCAACTCCACGGCAGCGCGACCCATGTCGTAATTGGGCAGCACCATGGTGGTCAGTGGGGGGTGGGTGTGCCGGGAAATTTCCTGATCGTCGTAGCCCATCACAGACACATCCTCTGGCACGCGCAGCCCCAATTGCCGCAAGGCCTCTATGGCACCCACCGCCATCAGGTCGTTGGCACAAAAAATGGCGGTAGGTGGTCGCGGTTCACCCATCAATGACAGGGTGTGCTCAAAGCCGCTGCCCGACATCCAGTCGCCCGCCCGCACCAAGGCGGGGTCAAAGGGCAGGTCGGCGGTGGCAAGGGCGCGCCGGTAGCCCTTGAGGCGGTCTTCGGCGGCTTCCTGCCACGATTCGCCGTTGATGAAGGCAATCCGCTCATGCCCCAAGGTGATCAAATGTTCGGTGGCCGCTTGTCCGCCACCAATTTCACCCGGTACCACGGTGGGCAGGCGTGAGCCGGGGCTGTGGCAGTTCAACAGCACCAAAGGTTGTTGGCGCAGCCGCGCAGGAACCTCAACCTCACGCGTGAAGATGGTGGAGTAAATCACCCCGATCAGGTCGGGGTGGCTGAGCATCATCTCTATGGCTGCATCGGTTTGTTCTGGGTTGTTGCGGGTCACGGCAACGGTCACCAAGCATTCATGCTCCCAGGCGGCATCGCGCGCGCCATCGACACTGACCACCGGGTGAGGGCTGGTGGAAATTTCGTCCACCAGGTAACCAATCACTTTTTTGCGGGCGGGGGTGCTGGCGGGCGGGGGCGGTGTTTCCCGCTTGGGCAGTGCGTAACCCATTTGGGCGGCCACTTGCAAAACGGTGGCACGCGTGGTGTCGGCCAGGCGTGCGCCCGGCATGTTGTTCAGCACCATGGAGACCGTGGACTGTGACACGCCGGCAGCCTTGGCGACATCGGTCATGGTGGGGCGTCTGGGTGGACTCGACAGGGGTTGTGGCGGGCTCATGTGGATTCGAAAGATTGGCTTTATTACCCGTGGGTGCAAACTGCGCTGCCCTTTGGGCTGCAACGGTATTTTGCAGCATACATGCTAATTAAAATTCAAAACCAAGCGTTTTCCCTAATAGTTATTGGCAAACGTTGAAAATATTATCAAACAATCGATTGCACTGACAGGAGCTGGTATGGGTTCACACGCAGCACAGTCCGCCAGCTGGCGTTCCGGCGGTGGGCGTGGCGCCGAGGTTTTGACCGGTTGGGTCATGATCTTGCCCGCGCTGGTGGGCTTTTTGGCCTTTTACGCGCTGCCCACGGTGCGCGCGGTTGAAATCAGCTTCACCGACTGGAACCTGCTGCGTGACCCCAACTTTGTGGGCCTGGAGAACTACGCCCGTCTGCTGGACGACCCCAAGTTCTGGAACGGCATGAAGCTCTCGGGCTACTACGTGTTGCTCAACATACCGCTGCAAACCGTGCTGGGGCTGTTTTTGGCGGTGGCCATGGACCGGCTCACCAAGTCTTTGTTCGTGAAATCGGTGGTGCTGTTGCCCTACCTGCTCTCAAACGTGCTGGTGGCCATGGTCTGGCTGTGGATGTTGGACCCCATGTTGGGTTTGGTGAACCACTTTATCAACGCCGCTGGTTTTGACCGGCAGCCCTTTTTTGGTGGCATCGATCAAGCCATGTTCACCGTGGCCGGTGTCAACATCTGGCGCCACATGGGCTTGGTGGCCATGCTGTTTCTGGCGGGTTTGCAAAACATTCCCAAGCATTTGTACGAAGCCGCTGCGCTGGAAGGCGCCAACGAGTGGCAGATGTTCCGCCGCATCACCCTGCCCCTGCTGCGCCCGGTGATGGTGTTTGTGCTGGTGACCAGTGTGACCGGCTCGTTCCAGATTTTCGACACCATTGCCGTGACCACCAACGGTGGACCGCTGGACAGCACCCGGGTGATCGTGCACTACATCGTGCAAAACGCCTTCAGCTTTTACAAGATGGGCTACGCCTCGGCCATGTCTATGACGCTGTGCCTGGTGATGATTGCCTACACCGTGCTGCAGATGCGCATCATGCGTGCCAACGAAAACGATTTGGCCTGATCAGGAGCGAACCACCATGTCACAAGCCGACGTTTTGGCGCTGAACGACAAGCGCAACCCTTGGTCCACCGGCCGCATGTTGGCCTGGGCGGTGCTCATCACCATGCTGGCCATCACCCTGGCGCCGTTGTGGATGGTGGTCAAAACCGCCTTGCTGCACCCCAGCGAGCTTTACACCAGTTCCACCCAAGTGCTGCCAGCCAACCCCACCTGGCTGAACTTCAAAAAAGTGTTGGGCCTCATGAGCACCGAGGAGGCTTTGTCTTTGGGGGGCTCGGGCGCGCAAATCAACATCATGCGGGCGCTGGGCAATTCGTTGTTGTTCACCGGCATCATCGTCACGGTGCAAACGGCCAGTGCCGCGCTGGCCGCCTATGCCTTTGCCCGGCTCAATTTTCCGGGCCGCAAGGTGTTGTTCGGCCTGTTCGTGGCGTCCATGATGGTGCCGGGTGTGGTCACCTTCATTCCCAACTTCATCCTCATCAAAGAGCTGGGCTGGCTCAACTCCATGCTGGGCATGGTGGCCCCGTTTTGTCTGATGCAGGGTTTCTCTGTCTTCTTTCTGCGGCAGTTTTTTCTGTCGATTCCGCACGATCTGGAAGAGGCCGCCATTTTGGACGGCGCCTCGCGTGCCTATATTTTTTACAAGATTGTGTTGCCCCTGAGCGTGACCCCGCTGGTCACGATTGCCATGCTCACCGGCATCAACATGTGGAACGAATTTTTTTGGCCCTACCTGGTGGCCAAAGACGAAGCCCAGCAGGTGCTGCCCGTGGCCCTGCAATCGTTCAAGTCGCAAACCCCACAAGGGCAACCCGACTGGACTGGCTTGATGGCGGCCACCGCCATCACTCTCTTGCCGACCATTCTGCTGCTGGTGGCCTTTGGCCGCCGCGTGGTGGAGTCGGTGCAGTTCACCGGCGGCAAGTGAAGAGGCCATCGGTAGTTTTGTTCCGTTTTGTTTGAGTTTTCCAACCCATTTTTCAGGAGATAACGATGTTGAAAAAAGCCCTGCCCTTTTTGGCTGTGACCGTGGCGGCTGCCGCCGGTGCCGCCGAAGTCAAATACATGCTGTGGGATTCCAACCAGCTGCCCGCTTACCAGCAGTGCGCGGTGGACTTCCAGAAAGCCAACCCCGGCACCACCATCAAAATCACCCAGGCCGGCTGGGACGATTACTGGACCGCCGTGTCCACCGGCTTCATCTCTGGCACGGCCCCCGACGTGTTCACCAACCACCTGGCCAAATACCCCGAATTTGCCAAGAACAACCAGCTGGTCGATTTGGCCCCCTTGATCGCCCGTGACAAGCTGAAAACCGACATCTACGCCAGCGGCCTGTACGACACCTGGGGCCGCGGTGGCAAGCAATACGGTTTGCCCAAAGACTGGGACACGATTGCTTTCATCGTGAACATGGAGCACGCTAAAAAGCAGGGCGTGACGCTGGCCGATTTGCAAAACATGACCTGGAACCCCAAGGACGGCGGCACCTTCGAACAAGTGGTGAAAAAGCTGACCGTGGACGCCAAAGGCAACAACGCCACCAGCCCCAACTTCGACAAGAAAAACGTGGCCGTTTACGGCTACCAAACCCCTGGCCCCGGCGGCATGATGGGCCAGACCGAGTGGAGCCACTTTGCGGTCTCCAACGGCTTCAAGTTCCAGGACGCCCCTTGGAACGGCAAGTTCTACTACGACAGCCCCAAACTGGCTGAAACCCTGGACTACCTGGCAGGCCTGCCCGCCAAGGGTGTGTCGGCCACGGCCGAAAGCACCAAGAGCCTGGGTTCTGACGCCATGTTCGTCGGCAAAAAAGCCGCCATCGTGCCCCAAGGCTCCTGGATGATCACCTACTTCGCGGGCAATGCCAAGTTCGACCACGCCTGGGTGCCGATGCCCAAGGGCCCCTCGGGCAAGCGCGCCACCATGTTCAACGGCTTGGCCGACTCGATTTGGGTGGGTTCCAAGGTCAAGGAAGAAGCCTGGAAATGGGTGAAGCACCTGGGTTCGGCCGAATGCCAAAACGTGGTGGCCAACTTTGGTGTGGTGTTCCCGGCCGTGAAAGGTGCGGCTGAAAAGGCGGTGGAATCGCAGAAGAAGAAGGGTGTGGATTCGTCCGCATTCCTGGCCATGGCCAAAGAGCAAACCTTCTTGGCCCCAATTGCTGACAACGGTTCGCAAATTGACGAGTTGGTGAAGAGTGCCAACGAGGCGGTGTTCTTCGGCAAGGCCAAGGCCGCCGATGCCCTCAAGGAAGCGAACGCCAAAGTCAACGCATTGAACAAGTAAGAGGTGTCTCCGGCGCGGCCGCCACGCCTCCTCTGGCCGCCGCGTGGTTTTGGGGCCAGTCCCTGAAGGACTGGCCCTTTTTTCAGCGAAGTCCCATGTCCACTTCCGTTCCCAAAATCACCCTCATCGGTGCGGGCAGCACCGTGTTCACCCGCAACCTGTTGGGTGATATCCTGGCCTACCCAGAATTGGCACAGGCCCACATTGCCTTGCACGACATTGATGCGCACCGACTTGAGCTGTCGCGCCTGGTGGCGCGGCGCGTGGCCGATGCGGTAGGTGCAAAACCCACCATCAGCGCCACCACCGACCGGCGTTTGGCCCTTGAAGGGGCCCACTTCGTCATCAACACCATTCAGGTGGGGGGCTACAAGCCGGCCACCGTTATCGATTTCGACATCCCCAAAAAATACGGCCTGGAACAGACCATCGGGGACACCTTGGGCATCGGCGGCATCATGCGCAGCCTGCGCACCATACCCGTGATGCTGGACATGCTGCGTGACATGGAGGCGCTGTGCGCGCCCGGCGCCATCCACCTGAACTACGTCAACCCCATGGCCATGATCACCTGGGCGTTGAACGCGGCCTCCACGCGCATTCCCACCGTGGGCTTGTGCCACAGCGTGCAAGGCACGGCTGAAGAGCTGGCGCGCGACCTGAAACTGCCGGTGGAGGAGATCGATTTCCATTGCGCTGGCATCAACCACATGTCGTTTTATTTGAAGTTTGAGCACCGGGGCCAAGACCTGTACCCGCGCCTGCGCGAGATCCACCGCAGCGGCCAGGCCCCCGAGTGGAACCGCGTGCGCTACGAAATGCTGCACCAGCTGGGCTACTTCCCCACCGAGTCCAGCGAACACTTTGCCGAATACACGCCCTGGTTCATCAAGCAAGGCCGTCCCGATTTACTCAAGAAGTTCAACATCCCGCTGGACGAATACCCGGGCCGCTGCCAGGTGTACGAAAAAGCCTGGCCCTACATTGAGCGCGAGTTGATGGAGCCCGGATCGCAAGACCCTGCAGCGCTGCAGCAAGAACTGCGCAGCGCAGGCATTGTGGTCATGCCGCCTTCACTGGAGCACGCTGCACAAATGATAGAAGGCTTGCGCACCATCACGCGCAGCGTGGAGTACGGCAGTGGCATCATCCACTCCATGGTCACCGGTCAGCCCAGGGTCATCAACGGCAATGTGCGCAACCACCACCTGATCGACAACCTGCCCGAAGGTTGTGCGGTGGAAGTGCCTTGCCTGGTGGACCGCAACGGCGTGCAGCCCACACGCGTGGGCAAGTTGCCGGTGCAATTGGCCGCACTGATGCGCACCAACGTGAACGTGCAGGAACTGGTAGTGGAGGCGGTGTTGCAGCAGCAGCGCGACCATGTGTACCACGCTGCTATGCTGGACCCGCACACCAGCGCCGTGCTGGACTTGGAGCAAACCCGCAACATGGTGGACGAACTGCTGGCCGCCCACCGCGCTTGGTTGCCTGATTGGCTGACAGCTTGAACCACAACCGCCGACTTGATTTTTGGGAAGACCCGCCGTGATCCACTTTGACGCACAGCAACGCGTTTTTCACCTGCAAACCGAGCGTTCCAGCTACCTGGTGCAAATTCTGCGCGATGGCTACTTGGTGCACCTGCACTGGGGTGGGCGCGTGCAGCAGTACCACGGTGGCAACGCGCCGGTGCACTTGGACCGTGGGTTCTCACCCTGCCCAGACGAGGCCGACCGCACCTTCTCGCCCGATTCTTTCCCGCAGGAATACCCCACCTTTGGCACCGGAGACTTCCGCACCCCGGCCTGCCAGGTGCTGCGCGAGGATGGTTCCACTGTGGGTGACTTGCGTTACCTGTCGCACCGCATCAAGGCCGGGAAACCCGCCCTGGAGGGCCTGCCCTCGGTCTACACCGAAGACGATGCCGAGGCACAAACCCTGGAAATCGACCTGCAAGACCCCGCCGACGGCGTGTGCGTGACCCTGAGCTACACCGTGTTGCGCGATTTTGACGTGATCACACGGTCGGTGCGTTTTCACAACGGTGGCAAGGCACCCGTGCGTTTGTTGCGCGCCCTGAGCGCCTCGGTGGATTTTCGTGATGCCGATTTTGAGTGGTTGACGCTCAACGGCGCCCATGTGCGTGAAACCCAGGTGCACCGCGCACCCCTGCACCCCGGCGTGCAGTCGGTGGAGAGCCGGCGCGGCCACAGCAGCCACCAGCACCACCCCTTCCAGGCCCTGTTGCGCCCCGGCACCGACGAGCGCCAAGGCGAGGCCTACGGCTTCAGCCTGGTTTACAGCGGCAACTTTTTGGCCCAGGCCGAGGTGGACCAGTTCGGCACCCTGCGCACCAACCTGGGCATCAACCCATTTGATTTTGGTTGGCTGCTGGAACCCGGTGCCTCGTTCCAAACGCCTGAGGCCGTGCTGGCTTACTCCAACCAAGGCTTGGGAGGTTTGTCGCTCACCTACAACCGCCTCTACCGCACCCGCTTGTGCCGAGGCTTCTGGCGCGACGCCGAGCGGCCCGTGCTGGTCAACAACTGGGAAGCCACCTACTTCAATTTTGATGCCAACAAAATCGAGGCCTTGGCCGTTTCGGCGCAAAAAGTGGGCATTGAGCTGGTGGTGCTGGACGACGGTTGGTTCGGCCAACGCGACAACGACCTCAGTTCGCTGGGCGACTGGGTGGTAGACAAGCGCAAACTGCCCAACGGCCTGGAAGACTTGGCCCAACGCGTGACCGCCCTGGGGTTGAAGTTTGGTTTGTGGTTCGAACCCGAAATGGTGTCGCCCGACAGCGATTTGTACCGTGCCCACCCCGACTGGTGCTTGCACGTGCCCCACCGGCGCCGCACCGTCAGCCGCAACCAGCTGGTGCTGGATTTGTCGCGCCCCGAGGTGTGCGATTACCTGATCGACGCCGTGAGCCAAGTGCTGGCCAGCGCCCCCATAGGCTATGTGAAATGGGACATGAACCGCCACATGACCGAAGTGGGTTCGGCGGCCTTACCACCCGACCGTCAGCGCGAAACCGCGCACCGCTACATGCTGGGCCTGTACCGCGTGCTCGAAGCCATCACCCAACGTTTCCCCCATGTGCTGTTTGAAAGCTGTTCGGGCGGCGGGGGCCGCTTCGACCCCGGCATGCTGCACTACATGCCGCAAACCTGGACCAGCGACAACACCGATGCGGTCTGCCGTTTGTCCATCCAGTACGGCACCAGTTTGGTCTACCCCGCCAGTGCCATGGGCTCTCACGTGTCTGCGGTGCCCAACCACCAGGTGCACCGCAGCACGCCCTTGCGCATGCGCGGCCACGTGGCCATGTCGGGCAACTTGGGTTACGAGTTGGACCTGACCCGCCTGCCCCAGGCCGAACTGGACGAAATTGCCGCCCAAGTCGGTTTTTACAAAGAGGTGCGAGGTCTGGTGCAGTTTGGCGACTTCATCCGCCTGCAAAGTCCGTTCGACGCATCCAACCGGGGCAATGAGACCAGCTGGATGTTCGTGGATTCACAGCAGCACCGTGCGTTGGTGATGCACGCCGTGGTGCAGTGCCAGCCGCAGCAAGCGGTACGCAGCCTGCGCTTGCGGGGGCTCAATGCCAGCGCCCGCTACCGCGAGTTGGACAGCGGCCGGGTGTATGGGGGAGACGAGTTGATGCAGATAGGGCTGCCGTTGCCGCTGGTGCAGGGCGACCACCAAAGCTGGATGTGGCGTTTCGAGCGGGTGTGACGGTCTGGGGGCGTTGCGCTTGGCGATAATCCAGGCTCACCATGCGCAGTTCTCCGATCCCGCCCACCCGTCCGCCCCGCGTCACCCTGCAAGATGTGGCCGACGCCGCTTCGGTGTCCAAAACCGCGGTGTCGTTTGTGCTCAATGGCCGGGCCGGGGCCAACATCCCAGCCGAAACCCGGGAACGCATTCTGGCCGCGGTGGCCCACCTCGGCTACCGTCCCAACGCCATGGCCCGCGCGTTGCGGCAAGGCGACTCTAGCCTGGTCGGCTTTGTTACCGACGAAATCGCTACCACGCCGTTTGCAGGGCAAATTTTTCGGGGGGCCCAAGACACCGCCTGGCAACACCGGCGCATCCTCACGCTGGTGAACACCGACCACCAGAATGCCCTCGAGCAAGAGGCCTTGAACACCCTGTTGCAGCACCAGGTGGGAGCGTTTGTGCTGGCCAGCATGTCGCACAACCATGTGCAAGTGCCCCAGGCGCTGGCCGGTTTGCCGGTGGTGCTGGTCAATGCTTCGTGCCCCCGGGGCAGCGCGCCTTCGGTGGTGCCCGACGAACTGCGAGGCGGGCGTGAAGCCACCGAACATTTGCTGCAATTTGGGCACAAGCGCATCGGGCTCATCAACAACCTGGACGTGGCGCTGGCGGCGCCCTTGCGCATACAGGGTTATCAGGAAGCCCTGCAAAACGCCGGACTGACGCCCGACCCCCGTTGGGTGTTGCACATCAATGGCTGGCAGGCGGCTGGCTTTGCGGGCGCCATGACTTTGCTGCAGCAGAGCGACCGGCCCACCGCCCTGTTTTGTCTGAACGACCAGGCCGCCATGGGGGCCATTGATGCGGCGCGCATGCTCGGCCTGCGCGTGCCCGAGGACCTTTCGGTCATCGGTTTTGACGATTTGCAATTGATCGCGGCCCATTTGCGGCCAGCCTTGTCGACCATGCGCCTGCCCCACTACGAAATGGGGCAGTGGGGCATGCAGACCTTGTTCAGCGAGCGTGGCGAACCGCCGCAACAGGCCCAGTTGCACTGCCCGCTGATCAGCCGGGCCTCGGTCGGGCCCGCCCCGTCTTAAACCGCGCCCAGGCGCTCGCCGCTGGCGTTGAACAAGTGCAGGTGGCCGGCCTTGGGGTGCAAGGTGCACGCCATGCCCGGTTGCCAGTTGCCCGCGTCTTCTGCAGCCAGTTTCACACTCACACTCTGGTCGATGCCATCGAGGCTCAGGTACAGCAGCACCGTGTCGCCCAAGTGCTCGAGCACGTCAATGTGTGCTGCCCAGCCGCTGTCGCCCTCGGTGGGTGACGTTACGGTGATGGATTCGGGCCGCACACCCACCTGGGTGATCTGTGGCAGAGCGCTGCTCAGGCCAGTGTCGTTGATGGGCAATGTGAACGGCGGGCTGTTCAGGCTTTGCACCTGCACGCCCGCGCTCGTCGAGGTGGTGGAGGCTGGCAGCACGTTCATGCGCGGGCTGCCCAGAAACTGGGCCACAAACACATTGGCCGGGCGCTGGTACAACTCCAGCGGGGAACCCACTTGCTCAATCTTGCCGCCGTTGAACACGGCGATGCGGTCCCCCATGGTCATGGCTTCGACCTGGTCGTGGGTCACATAAATCATGGTGCTGCCCAATTCGCGGTGCAGCTTGGTCAATTCCACGCGCATTTGCACGCGCAGGCCCGCGTCCAGGTTGGACAGCGGTTCATCGAACAAAAACACATCGGGTTTGCGCACAATGGCTCGGCCGATGGCCACCCGCTGGCGCTGGCCACCCGACAGGGCCTTGGGTGTGCGCTCCAACAGGTGGGTGATCTGCAAAATCTCGGCAGCGCGCTGCACCTGCTCTTTGATTTGCGCTTTGGGCACTTTGGCCATTTTCAGGCTGAAGCCCATGTTCTCTGCTACCGTCATGTGCGGGTACAACGCGTAGCTCTGGAACACCATGGCCACGCCTCGCTCCGGGGCTGGCAGGTCGTTGGCGGCTTTGTCGCCGATTTTCAGGTTGCCGCTGCTGATGCTTTCCAGCCCGGCGATCATGCGCATCATGGTGCTTTTGCCGCAGCCCGAAGGCCCCACGAACACCATAAACTCGCCATCGCGAACGTCGAGATCCACCCCTTTAATGACTTCAAGGGTGTTGTCGTAGCTTTTGCGGATGCCCCGCAAGGTCAAACTGGCCATATGGATTCCTGCAAAAAATGGGGGTCAGGCTCGGGGTGCCAGGCGCAGGGTGGCATTCTGCGCGTCAATGGTCACGGCAATGGGGTCGCACAAGGTACCAGCGAAGTCATCGGGGCCTTGCCAGTAGTCGAATGCCATGTACACCCAGCCATCGGCCGTTTGGGCCAACTTGCCGGCATAGCGCTGGCAAGGGTTGGTACCGTCCAGGAAGGGCCCGGACCCAAGTTGCCAGGGCCCCAGCGGGTGGTCTGCCACCAGGTAATGCGTGCCTGTAACGGGCGCACCGTGCCCGGCTTGGGCGTAGGCCGCTGCTCGCGCCTGCGACCAATGTTCGCCAGCGTTGCAGAACAGGCAGTACCAGCGCCCTTCGATGAACAGCACCTGGGGCACTTCGAGCTGGCCAAAATCCTGGCCTGCGTACACCGGGGGCTGGAGCGTCCAGGTGTGCAGGTCGGGCGAGGTTGCCAAACCGATAACGCCCCGGCTGTTGAGTTCGTCGCCTGTGGCCGAACGCCCGGTGAAAAACATCAACCAGCCTTCTCCGTCGGGGTGGGGCATGACCCAGGGGTCACGCATGGCGCGGCCGTCCCACGGCCCGTCCAGATACTCTTCGTACAGCTGGCTGGTGGGGTCGCCCGGCTGCAGGTCAAGCACGGGGGTGTTGCCCACTCGCTGCCAGTCGTGGCCGTTGTTGCTGATGGCATGCCCAATGCGTTGCCGGCGCCCTTGGTTGGCATGGGTGTTGCCGGTGTAAAACAGGTGCCAGGTGCCGTTGTGTTTGATCACCGACCCGGTCCAAACCGTCATGTCGTCCCAGGCCGGCTGCGGTGCCGGCATGAGCGATGTGCCCAGTACGGTCCAGTCCTTCAAGTTGGTGCTGGTGGCGTGGCCGAAGTTCACATTCCAGTGGCGCAAGGACTCATCGCCCAGCGCCTTAGGAGCTTTCAGGTACCACACGTGCCATTGGGGGTGCTCCAGAGTGCCGTCGTTGAACAGCCAAAAGTCCCACACCCATTCATTTTCCAGACGCAACATACTCAACCCTTGACCCCGCTGCCCATGGCCGACTGGATGAACCAGCGCTGGAACAGCAAGTAAACCAACAACACCGGGGCCGACATGACCACCGAGAAGGCCATCACGTCGCCCCAGATCGGGGGCGGTGTGCCAAAAAATTGTGCAAGCGCCAAGGACACCGGGCGCACATCGGCACCGCGGGTCACCATCAGCGGCCACAGAAAGCTGTTCCAATACTCCAGGCTCTGCAAAATGGCCACTGTGGCAATGGCCGGC
Source organism: Pseudomonadota bacterium (assembly GCA_039798985.1). Lineage (GTDB taxonomy): Bacteria > Pseudomonadota > Gammaproteobacteria > Burkholderiales > Burkholderiaceae_C > JBDKEX01. Next base: position 21,311 of record JBDKEX010000074.1, read on the forward strand.
AGCGATAAAGGCATGATGATTTGTGAATAAATCTTGAAGTGCGTGGCCCCGTCGAGGTAAGCGGCTTCGTCGTAGTCCTTCGGGATCTTGGCAAAGAACTGATAGAACAAAAAGATCGAGAACGGGTGCGCAATGAAGGGCACGATCTGGGCCTGGTAGGTGTCCACCCAGCCCACTTGATTCATCATCAGCAGCATCGGAACGGCGAGCGCTTCCACCGGAATGATGATCAGCGAAATAACGGCCATGACCACAAAATTGCGTCCCTTGAAGCTGATGCGCGCCAGGGCGTAAGCGGCCATCGAATTCACGAACACGCCAAAAAACACGATCGAAAAAACGATGATGGCCGAGTTGCCCAGGTAGCGCATCACCGGCGAGGTGGTGTCACCCAGCACCTGGCGGAAGTTTTCCAGCGACATGTCGGCGGGGCTGACCCAGAAGGCCCGCCAGTTGCCAAAATCCACCAGAATTTGCTGTTCGTCGGCTTTGAGCGAGGTCGCCACCATCAGCATCAGCGGTGCCAGCACAAAGGCCAGCAAGGCCAAGGCCAGCACCATCAAAAACAGGCGTTCTGCACGGGTGCTCATTCGATGGCCCTTTCTTCTTTGACCAGCCGGCGCTGAACCAAGCTGATGGCCAGCACGATGAGGAAAAACACCACGGCGGCGGCGGCGGCAATACCGACCTTGCCTTGGCGAAAGCCGGTCAGGTAGATGAAGCGAACCAGGGTGTCAGTCACCCCCGAGGGGCCGCCTTTGGTCAGCAACTCCACCTGGGTGAACAGTTTGAACGCCAAGATGGTGGTGGTCATGACCACCAGGATGTGGGTGTTGAGCAGGCCTGGCATGGTCACATGCCAGAACTCGTACCAGCGATTGGCACCGTCCAGACGCGCGGCTTCATACAGCTCTTGGTTGATGCTTTGCAAGCCCGCCAGGTACACCACCATTTGGAACGGAAAGCCTTGCCAGGCTGACATCACCACCAGCGCCGGCATGGCCGTGACGGGGTTGCCCAGCCAGTCCACAGGGTTCACCAGCCCAAAGGTCAGTGAGGTGAGCAGGGTGTTGAAAAAACCACCCATTTGGAACAGTGAAAACCAGATCACCGACACCACCACCATGGAAATGACAGTGGGCAGGAAGTAAATGCCGCGAAACAACTGCCGCATGGGCAGCTTGGTGTTGATCAGCAGGGCCACGGCCAGCCCCAAACCACATTGCAGGGGCACCACCAGCACCGTGAAGTAGGCGGTGTTGCGCAGTGTGGTCAGAAAAGTGTTGTCTTCAAAAATGCGCAGGTAGTTGCGCAGACCCACGCCTTCGGTAGGCAAATTGGGGTTGGGCACCAAGCGCTGGTCGGTGAACGAAAACCCCAGTGTCAGCAGAAACGGAACAATCAAAAACAGCAGAATACCGGCCAAAGCAGGGCTCATGAAGAGCCAGGGCCTCAGGCGGGTGCGCAAAGCATGTGACGACACGGGCTGGTCCTCGGTCTGTGAAAAAAAAGGGGCCGGGTCACCCCAGCCCCCGCTTTTATCAGGCATTTTGGGAGTCAACCGGGGCAATTCCCACCCCGGAAACCCTTGATTTACTTGCCGAAAGGCTTGTAACCTTTGTTGTCGGCAATGTCTTGATCCACTTTCTTGGCAGCTGCATCCAGTGCCTTTTTCACATCGTTGCCTTCCAGGGCGGCGGCCACTGCTTCAGCAAATGCTGCGGTGATGGTGGGGTAGGCCGGGTGCGAAGGACGTGGCACGCTGACCTTGGCCAATTGGTCAATGTACAAGGACAGGGGGCCGCCTTTTTTGTACAGATCCACTTTGGGAGCGGCAGATTTCACGCCCGGCACACCGCCCATGGCTGTGGACAGTTCTGCCACGTTGTCGGTGCTCAGCATGAATTCAAGCAACTTGCCGGTGGCTTCTTTTTGTGAGCTCTTTGCGTTGATCGACCAGGCCCAGCCACCGTTACCGGTCACGGCCTTGGCACCGAATTTGGGCATGGGCAGCAGCACCAGGTCTTTGTCAAACGCTTTGCTGTGTGCGGGCCACATCCAGTGCCCCACGAACGACAATGCGGCTGTCTTCTTGCCGTAGAAGCTGTCATCACCTTCGCTGGCCGGGGCAACGTAACCCTTCTTCACAAAGCCTTGCAGCAGGTTGAGGGCCTTCACGGCGGCGTCGCCGTTCATGGTGCCTTCTGCCTTCCAGTTGGTCCGGTTGATCAGGTCACCGCCGAACGACTGCACCCAGGGGCTGAAGCCGTAGGTGTACCACTCGCCCTTGCCGTAGTTGGCTTTCACGTCCAGTGCGTATTTAATGCCCGGCTGCTTTTGCAGCTTGGCCAGGGCGTCTTCAAATTCGGCCAGGGTCCAGGCGTCATCCACTCCTTTGGGAATGCGCACTTTGGCGGCGTCCAGCAGGGACTTGCGGCCCCAAATCGACAAGCCAGAGTCGCCTTGGCCCAGCATGTAAATCTTGCCATCAGGTGGGTAAGTGCCCTGTTTGATCAGCGAGGGCAGCATATCGTCAATCAGCTTTTTGGACACCAAGCCGTTCAGCGGCGTGATGTAGCCGGACCAAGCGTAGTTGGCGTAGTTGGGGCCGTCCAGGTCCAGCAGATCAGGCAGGTTGCCCGAGAGTGCAGCGGCTTGCACTTGCTCGTTGTAAGAGCCTTCCGGTTGCAGCTCCAATTTGGCTTGCATTGAGGGGTTGGCTTTGTTCCACTTGTCAATCAACTGGACCATGCGTTCACGTTCGCCATCGCCACGGCCACCGTGGTGCCACACGCGCAAAACGTCTGCAGCCATCGAGGCCTGGGACAGCAGGGTCGCTGCAGCAATGGCCGCCAGCTTGGTTGAAAATTTCATAATCAGGTCTCCGAGGTGAATGCGAAGCGATTTAAATCAGTTTAGATTGCTTAGTAAATCGTTTTACTAAGCACTAAGCATTATTTGAAAACGGGCGCATGCCGTCAACGGGGTTTCCCAGAAGTCTAGGGTAAACACTTACAAAAAACCGCCCTGATGCGGCGCTGCAGACATCAGCGCTGCGTCATCCAGGCTTCAAATGCAGCGGCCTCCATGGGGCGACCGAACAAATAGCCTTGGGCATAGTCGCAGCCCGAGGCGGTCAGCAAGTCCCGTTGCTCCATGGTTTCCACCCCTTCGGCCACCACTTTCATGCCCAGGTCGTGCGCCATGCCAATGATGGCTTTGCACAGCGCCAGGTTTTTGTGGTTGGGGGCCAGGTCTTTGACGAAGGCTTGATCGATCTTGAGGTAATCGATGTCGTGGCGTTGCAAGTAGGAAAGCGCTGAATAACCGGTGCCAAAATCGTCGAGTGCAATTTGAACGCCCGCGGCCCGCAAGGCATGCAACTGCTGCGTGACCTCCTCGCTCGATTCCAACAGCAGGCTCTCTGTGATTTCCACCGTGATGGCGTTGCCGGGCAGACCCAGACCGGCCAGGTGGTCCGGCCAGCGAACCGCGTTGACCGTGCTTCGCGTGAATTGCATGGGCGACTTGTTGACCGAGACACACAAATGGGGGTGCAACTGTTGCCGCCAACTCAAAGTCTGAGCGGCAACGGAATAAAACACCCAGTCCCCCAGCTCCATGATCAAACCTGTGGTTTCGGCCACCGGTATGAATTCGGCCGGGTTGACCAGCCCGTATTGGGGGTGTTGCCAGCGCAGCAACGCTTCGGCCTTGTACACCTCGCCGGTGGCCAGGTCCACAATCGGCTGGTAGGCCAAATACAACTGATTGGCCTGGATGGCCTGCCGCAGGTCCATGCCCAACCGCATGCGCCGCAGCGCGCCGGCCTGCAAATCGGGTGTGAAAAACCGAAAACCGTTGCGCCCGTGGGTTTTGGCGTCGTACATGGCCTGGTCGGCCTGCTTGAACAGCTCGTCGATCTCGCGGCCGTCGATGGGGCACATGGCAATGCCCACACTGGCTGACACAAACACCCGTTCGGTGCCCAGAACAAAAGGTGACTTGAGCGCATCAACAATTTTTTGCGCCACCTCACCCGCGTAAGACGGTTCAAACAAATGGGTCACGATGACCGCAAATTCGTCGCCCCCCAGGCGGGCCACCGTGTCGGACTCCCGCAGGGTGCCGGCAATGCGCCGCGATGCCTCTATGAGCAGTTCGTCGCCTTTGTCATGGCCCAAGGTGTCGTTGACCAGTTTGAAGTGGTCCAAATCGATCATCATGAGCGCGAGGCAGCTGCCGTTGCGCTGGCTGGCCCGGCTGGCTTGCAGCCAGCGGTCGCGCAGCATGCGCCGGTTGGGCAGGCCGGTCAGGCTGTCAAAGTTGGCCTGTCGCCAAATCAGGGCTTCACTGCGTTTGTGCTCTGTGATGTCGTGCGAGATACCGAAGGTGCCTACCACCTTGCCTTGGGTGTCGCGCAAAGGCATTTTGGTCGACAAGTTCCAGGCTTCCCTCCCATCTGCCCACACCTCGTGGTGCAACTGGTTGTGCACTGGCACACAGGTGCGCATGATTTGGCGCTCTTCTGCAGCGGTTTGCGCGGCGTGCTCGGCCGAATAAAAGTCAGCGTCGGTTTTGCCTTTGGCCTGGGCCGGGTCTTCCAGCCCGTAGCGCTTGGCCAGGCTGGGGTTGATGCGTATGAATCGAGATTGCTCGTCCTTGAAGTAAATCTGGTCGGGCACGTTGTCCATGAGCGCATGCATCAACTCGCGCTCGTAGTTAACGGCTCGGTTGGCGAGGTGAATCTCTGTCACGTCTGACCAGTTCACCACAATGCCTTGTTTGACGCCGTCCACCACGTGGTCGTACACACGGCGCTCCAGCCAGCGGCCGTCCACGGTTTCGAAGGTGCGGCACTCGGCTTGGTTGGTCGGGACCACCCGCAGGCTGAAAGCATCCCGAAAGTTGTCGGGGTTGGCCAGCTGCGGCACCAGCAGTTCAAGGCGCTGGGCCAGGTCAAGCTCCATCGAGTCGGAGGAGGGCAGCCGCCAGAGGTTCAAGTAATTCTGGTTCCACAGCCAAGCGCGGTTGTCCATGTCAATCACCGCGATCCCGTCGGGGCTCGATTCGATGACTGCGCGCATCCAACTGGAACTTCTGTCTTCCCGCACTGGGCCTCCGCTGTATAGACCGGCCAGTTTAGACGAGACAGCCGCTTTTGGGCAGTGTGTATCCCCTGTTGGTAGCAGGGTATTGAGCGGTGGGGGTCAGGTGGCTTTGCGGTCCAGGGCTTTGGCAGCCCCAGCCAGGGCGGGGGATTGACTGGCGGTGATGACCCACACAGGCACTTCAGCCAAGTAGGCCTGGAAGCGGCCCTTGGCTTCAAAACGGGCGCGGAACGAAGAATGCTCGAACCAGCTGCCCAGGCGCGGCACAATGCCGCCGCCTATGTACACGCCGCCTTTGGCGCCCATGGTCAATGCCAGATTGCCCGCCACCGAGCCCAAAAAGGCGCACATCATGTCCAAGGCTTCGAGGCTGCGCGCGTCGTTGCCCGACAGCGCCGCTTGGCACACCTCGGCTGCGGACCAGCCTTCGGGGGGCAGCACCTCGTCGGCCAGGCACAGCGCGCGGTGCACATCCACCAGGCCCATGCCACTGACCGCGCGCTCTGCCGAAGCATGGCCGTAGCGCTGAATCAAACAATCCACCACGTGGTGTTCACGCGGTGTGACCGGGGCCAGGCTGACGTGTCCGCCTTCGCCTTGCAGGGGCAGCCAGGCGCCCATGCCGTCGGCCACCAGACCCGAAACACCCAAACCCGTGCCCGGCCCGATCAAACCAATGGCGGCATTGGGCATGGCGTGCCCGCCTCCTACTTGGCGCTTTTCGTCGGGGCGCAAACCCGGCAGCGCCAAAGCCAAAGCGGTGAAGTCATTCAATACCTCCAGCCGCTGCAGCCCCAGCGACTGCTTGAGCGCGCTGATGGAAAAGGACCAATGGTGGTTGGTCATTTGCACCCGGTCGCCGTGCACCGGGTTGGCAATCGCAATGGCGCATTCCACGGGGGTGGGGCGGTCAATGCGGCCCAAGTATTCGCGAATGGCGGCTTCAACAGTCACGTGCTGCGCACACGGCAAAGTGATTTGGTCTTCGATGGCACCATCGCGGCCGGCTTGCCATGCAAAACGCGCATTGGTACCGCCAATATCGGCCAACAAACGGGGAACAGGTGCGTAAGAAGCAGCGGTATTCATGGTGTTTTCAACGATCAAGATCAATTCTCTTGCGGGGGCGACTTCATTTGTCGCACGGTGTCGCGGGCGTGGGGCAACCAGCCTTTGCGCCGCCAACGCCACCACATCAGGCCACCGCGCAGGCATTCGTCGGCCACATAGGCCACCCAAATGCCCGGCAAGCCAAACTGGCGGCCCAGCACGTAGGAGCCCACGCCCAGCACCAGCACCAAAGAAGCGGCGCTGGCCAGCACAGGGTAATGGATGTCGCCACTCGCGCGCAAAGTACCTATGACCACCAGGTTGTACACCCGGCCCAGTTCCAGCGCCACCGACATCCACAGCAGGGTTTGGGCGGCCTCAATGATGGCGGGGTCTTTGGTGAACACCCGCATCAGCCATGGGGCCGAGAGGGCGGCGATCACGGCCAAACCGCCAGAGGCAATCAAGCCGCTGCGCACCCCCTTGCGCACGATGTTGTCGGCTTCACGCAGGCGCCCGGCGCCCACCAATCGACCCACCATGATTTCGCAGGCCCAGCCAATGGCCAGGCTGATGAGCAGCACGTACTTGAGCGTTTGCAAGGTGTAGGAGTGGGTGGCCAAGGCAGCCACGCCCAAACGCGCGGTGGCCGACAGCGACACCATGAAGCCCACGCGGTATACCATTTCCAGGGCTGCGCCGGGCAGGCCAATGCGCAACACCGGCCACAAGGTGTGCCAAGGCACCAGCCACCAGTCGCTCGCCTTGGGCCGCAAGTTCATGCGGGTTCGCCACATCCACAGGTGCAGCCCCAGCCCCAGGCAGCGGCTGACAAACCAGGCCAAGGCGTAACCGTTCAAGCCCCAGCCTTCCCAAGCGCCAACGCCCCGCATCAACAGCACCGCCAGCAGCAGGTGCGTGCCATGCATGGCAATCATGATGAACAGCGATTCGCGTGCGTGCAAATGGGCCCGCAGTATGGCGGCCATGGTGAGGTTGTAGGCCTCCAGCGCCATGGAGGGCGCGAGCAAAGCCATGTACATGGATGCCGAGGGCCACAGCTCATCGGGGGCGTTGAGCACGTCCAGGGTGAAGGTGCTGCCGATCAACAGCCAAGCCGCCACCCCCAGCCCGGCCCAGGTGCTGGAACCCAGTGCCACCATGGCGGTGCCACGGGCCTGTTCCAGGTGCCCGCCGCCCAGCCGCTGGGTCACGACGATGCCCAGCCCGATGGCCAGCACCCGGAACACCACAAACAAGGTTTCCAGCACCTGCTGGGTCAAGCCAAAGGTGCCGGCCGCGGCATCCGACGTGTGCGAGGCCAAGTAGAGCCCAGCCATGGCCACGCTCATGCCCAGCAAAAACTCGCCCACTATGGGCACAGCAATTTTGTTGAGGCTGGGGCGAACGTAGGTGGAAGGAGGGCTCACGGCAAAACGCAGTAAAACTGCGAGCTTACACCGCCAGCCACACCATTTGGTAGGGTTGCAATGTCAAAGGTTCGCGCAATTCTTGTCCCCGACCCGAAATCAGGTCCACCGCCTGCGCAGGCAAGGAATGGAACTCGGTGGCGTCCAAGGTTTTCGGGTGTTCACTGAAGTTGGCCAACACCAAAATGCGCTGCGGCGTGTGGCCCGCTGCTTGCCCTGTGGTTTGCCGCAGGTAACCCAAAACCGCGGGTTGTTGCGTCCAGAAGGAGGTGAGCGAACCGCCAGCCAACACGGGCAGGTGCTTGCGCAGGCGTATCAGCTGCAGCAGGCCGCCGTAAATGCGGCCAGCGTCGGTGGTGGGGTCCAAACGTTGCTCGTAGCGCTGTGCGTCGCGCACCGGCCGGTGCACCCAGCGGCTGTCTTCGCCTTTGCCGGGTTCGTTGACATAGCCCAGGTGGTTGGGCGTGCCCACCTCGTCGCCCAGGTAAATCAGGGGAATGCCGCCGGTGGACATGGCCACCCCGTACATCAACACCATGCGGGCGGCGGCGTGGCGGTCGCCCTGGTCCAGGCCACACAACGAGGCTGCGGTGCCGCTGATGCGGCAATCGCCGGTGGTGGGGTTGTCTTGGAACGGCACGCCGCGGGCAAAACTGCCCGGAAAACGGTTGACGAAAAACTGGTTCAGAAACTTGCGGTGGTCAAAGCCGTTGATGCCGAACAGGGCGGCGTCTTCGTCGGCAAAGGTCCAGCCAATGTCGTCGTGGCTGCGCACGTAATTGACCCAGCCGGTGTGAGCGGGCAGGTTGTGGCGCTTTTCCAGCGCTTGCTGCAGCAGGTTGACCTCGCGGGTGGCCAGGGTGTTCCACAACAGCGCCATTTGCAGCGGGTTGTACGACACCTGGCATTCGGTGGTGGAGATGTAACTGGCCACGTCATCGGGGTGCACGATGGCCTCGCTTTTGAAGAGCAGCGAAGGCGCGGCAATGGCGCACAAAGCGTTGTAGGCGCGCAGCAGGTGGTGGGCTTCGGGCAGGTTCTCGCAGGGTGTGCCCAGGCGCTTCCAAACAAAGGCCACAGCGTCCATGCGCAAAAAGTCCACGCCCAGGTTGGCGATGTAAAGCATTTCGCCGGCCATGGCCTCGAACACGGCGGGGTTGCCGTAGTTCAGGTCCCACTGGTAGGTGTGGAAGGTGGTCCAGACCCAGCGGCCATCGGGCAACTGGCTGAAGGCGCCCGGGTGTTCGTCCGGGAAAATCTCGCGGGTGGTGCGCTCGTAGGCGTCCGGCATTTCCCGGTTGGGGAAGATGTAGTAATAGTCTTTGAACGCGGGGTCGCCGGCCTTCGCGGCCACGGCCCATTCGTGTTCGTCAGAGGTGTGGTTGAACACAAAGTCGAGCACCGGTGAAATGCCGGCTTCGCGCAGTTTGCGCACCAGCCGCTTGAAGTCGGCCATGGAGCCCAAGCTGCGTTTGGTGTCGCGGTAGCTGCTGACGGCGTAGCCGCCGTCGTTGTGCGGTTCGGGGCACAGGTAGGGCGGCATCAGGTGCAGGTAGGTCAAGCCCAGTTCCTGCAAATAGGGGATTTGTGCTTCCAGCCCTTTGAAGTCGCCAGCAAACAGGTCCACGTAACACACGCCGCCCAACATTTTTTCGGAATGAAACCAGTCGGGGTTGGCCTCGCGTTCGCTGTCTTGTGCCTTGAGCGCGTCGGGGCGTTCGCTCCAGGCTTCGAAAGCGGTGGTCAGCAGGCGGGTCAGTATGGCTTCAAAGTCGGCACGCTCGCCATACAAATGGGCCAGTTCGTCTCTCAGGCGGCCCAGGTGACGGCGCAGCCGCTCATCAAACGCCGCCCAGGCTTTTCGGCGGCCGAGCTGGTTTTGCAGCTGCAGCCAGACGCGGCTTTGCTGGTCGTCGGGGCCGCTCCAAGGTGCGGCCATGGCGGGGACGGGGGTTTCGGCTTGTGGGGTCACGGTTTCACCATGTCACAAAGTCTTTGAACAAAGGGGGGTCAAATCAGCTCAAGCACCAACGCCTCGTAGGGGCGCAGCGTCAGGTTGCCGAGCGCCACACGGGCGTGGTTGGGGTAGTTGCCGATCAACCATTCGGCCTTGCGGCTGGCTGTGTGGTCGGGCAAATCGGCGGGCACTTCGGTGGCACCAAAGTTGCACACCACCAGCACGCATTTGTCGTCCAGGCAGCGGGTGTAGGCGTACACCTGTGGGTGGTCGGGCAGCAGCAGCGTGTAGCGGCCATCCACCATCACGGGCAGGCGCTTGCGCAGGGCGATCAGGCGGCGGTAGTAATAAAACACCGAGTCTGGGTCGGCCAGGGCTTTTTCGGCGTTGATTTGCCCTGCTCTGGGGTGGGCCGCAATCCAGGGCGTGCCGCTGGTGAAGCCGCCGTGCAGCCCGGCGCTCCAGGGCATGGGCAGGCGTGCATTGTCCCGGCCTTTGGTGTGGATCGACCGCAGGGCTTCTTCTGGCGCAATGTCGCGCTGCCCGGTGGCCACCTCGTAGAAGTTCAGGGTTTCGATGTCACGGTAATCGCCTATGCCAGGGAAGGCCACGTTGGGCACCCCCAGTTCTTCGCCTTGGTACACATAGGGCGTGCCTTGGTGGAAATGCAGCCAGGTGGCCAGCATTTTGGCCGATTCCACCCGATAGCGTTCGTCGTCACCAAAGCGCGACACCGGGCGCGGCTGGTCGTGGTTGCTCAGGTACAGGCTGTTCCAGCCCACGCCGTAAAGCGCTTCCTGCCAGCGCGACATGGTGTGTTTCAGGTCGCGCAAGTCCAGTGGTTTGAGCGCCCATTTGCCCAGCGGGTTGCCGGGCTGGCTGTCCAAGTCCATGTGCTCGAACTGGAACAACATGTTCAGCGAACCGGTTTGCGGGTGCGTGATGTCGCGGCCCTGCTGCACCGTGGCCATGGGCGCTTCGCCCACGGTCAGAGTGGGGTAGTGGTCCAGCACCTCGCGCCGCATTTCGCCCAAAAATTCATTCAACCGGGGGCCGTTGCAGGTCAGCGCAAAACCCGGTTGCAAAAAGCCCTCGCGCACCACCGGTGCATCCGGCAAGGTGCCATCGGCTTTCCAGGGCTTACTGATCATGTTGATCACGTCCATGCGAAAGCCGTCCACCCCTTTGTCCAACCAGAAGCGCATCAAGGCATAAACCTCTTGCCGCACCTGGGGGTTTTCCCAGTTCAGGTCGGGCTGCTTCCTGCTGAACATGTGCAGGTAGAACTCGCCCGTGGGCTCGTTCCACTCCCACACCGAACCCTGGAAAGCGGCTTCCCAGTTGTTGGGGGGCGAGCCGTCGGCCTGGGGTTCGGCCCACAAAAAATAGCCGTGGTAGGGGTTGCTGCGGCTGCTGCGGGCTTGCTGGAACCAGTGGTGCTCGTCCGAGCAGTGGTTGACCACCAAATCCATCATCAGTTTGATGCCGCGCGCGTGCATGCCTGCCAGCATGGCGTCGAAATCGGCCATGGTGCCGAACTCGGGGCTTATGGCCCGGTAGTCCGAAATGTCGTAGCCGTTGTCGTCGTTGGGCGAGGCGTAGATGGGTGACAACCACACCACGCCCACGCCCAAAGCCTGCAAGTAGTCCAGCTTGCCGGTGATGCCCGGCAAGTCGCCTATCCCGTCGCCGTTGCTGTCGCAAAAGCTGCGCGGATAGATTTGGTAAACCGTGTCCTGCTTCCAGCGCTGTGCTGGCGGCAGTCCTGTCATTGGGGCAACTCCACCGTGCGTTCGTAGGCGTCTCCGGCTGCATTGAAAAGGTGCAGGTGTTCTGCCGGGGCCAACACATGCACTTGTTCGCCCGCCTTGATGCCGGTGGTTCCGTCGAGCTTGACGGTGATCATGGACGTGTCGGCACTGTGTTCAATGTAGAGCAGCGAGGATTCGCCCAGCTTTTCGATGTGCGTGACCTTGCCAGGGAAGGTGTTGGGCAGGTTGCCGTCTGCCACGATTTGCATGTTTTCCGGGCGCAGGCCGAGGTGGATGTCGGCACCTGCAGCCGCCCCTTGGGGGTTGACCGCGACATGGAAATGACGACCGCCCACCGACACTTCGGCGCTGTTGCCATGGGAGGCCACCACCTTGCCTGGCACCACGTTCATTTTGGGCGAACCAATGAACTCGGCCACAAACAAGCTGTTGGGGCGGTGGTACAAATCCATCGGGGTGCCCACCTGGGCCACACTGCCGTGCGTGGCAATGCTGTCGCCCGAGCGCAGCAACACAATCTTGTCGGCCAAGGTCATGGCTTCCACCTGGTCGTGGGTCACGTAAATCATGCTGGCGGTGCCAATGCGTTCGTGCAGGCGGGCAATTTCCAAACGGGTTTGCACGCGCAGCGCGGCGTCCAGGTTCGACAAAGGTTCGTCAAACAAGAACACGCGGGGCTCCTTCACAATCGCACGGCCAATGGCCACACGCTGGCGCTGGCCACCCGACAGGGCCTTGGGCAAACGGTCCAGCAGGTGCGAGAGTTGCAAAATCTCGGCGGCTTCGTTCACTTTTTTGTCAATTTCGGCCAAGTTGGCGCCGAACACCTTCAGTCCAAAGCCCATGTTTTCGCGCACAGTCATGTGCGGGTAGAGCGCGTAGCTCTGGAACACCATGGCCACCCCGCGGCGGGCCGGGGGCAAGTCGTTCACCCGCTCGCCGCCGATCAGCAAGTCGCCGCTGGTGATGTCTTCCAGGCCGGCCACCATGCGCAAAAGGGTGGATTTGCCACAACCCGAGGGCCCCACGAAAACACAAAACTCGCCGTCTTCAATGGTGAGGTTGGCGTTGTTGATGGTGAGCGAAGTGGGCGTGTAACGCTTGACGACGTTGCGAAATTCAATTTTTGACATGGAAGGTGACTCCTTAATACGTGGCGAACAGGCCGCCCCAGGGTTCAAACACGGCGTCGCCGCCATCAATATGGGTGCCACTGACACCGCTGTTGCTTGCCAGTGTGGCTTGGGTGCAATGATCGGGCAACGTCCAGCGCAAGGCCTCGCCGCTGAAGTTGAACGCGCACAGCATGCGTTGACCGGCGCTTTCGCGCACATAAGCCAACACCTGTGGGTGTTGTGGCAGCAGGGTCAAATTGCCCTGAATCAGAGCGGGTTGGCCACGACGCCAGCGCAGCAGCTGTTGGTACGCGGCCAGCACAGAACCTGCATCGTGGATTTGCGTGTTCACAGCAAACGGGCGCTGTTTTTCAGAATAAGGCAACCAGGGCTTGACGGCCTGAGGCGTTCCGGCCCAGCCCAAATCGGCCCGGTCAGAATCCCATGGAAACGGCGTGCGGCAGCCGTCACGGCCCTTGAATTCGGGCCACATGGTGATGCCATAGGGGTCTTGCAAATCCTCAAAAGCCACATCGGCTTCGGGCAAGCCCAACTCGTCGCCTTGGTAAATACAGGAGGCGCCCCGCAGGCTCAGCTGCATGGCCGCAGCCAGTTTGGCCAAACGGGTGGGCGGGTTGTCGCCGCCCCAGCGGGTCGCAATGCGCTTGCAATCGTGGTTGGAAATGGCCCAGCAAGCCCAGCCTTTGTCGGCGGTGGGCGCCACGTTTTCAAACTTGGCAATCACACTGTGCAGGTGGGGTGCGTCGCTGCGGTCTGACAGCAAATCGAAGCAATAGCCCATGTGCAGTTTGTCGCCATCGGCCGAATACTGCGCCACCATGGTCATGCCCGATTCGTCGCCAATCTCGCCCACCATGGTGGTGTCGGGGTATTGGTCCACCAAATCGCGCAAGCGCTTCAAAAATTCCAGCGCTTCGGGCCGGCTGCGGTCGTACAGGTGACGCTGCCAGGCGTAGGGGTTGCTGGCCGGCGCTGTCGGGTTGCTGCCGTCGGGCTCGCCCAAACCGGGGTTGCTGCGCAGCTCGGCATCGTGGAAGCAGAAGTTGATGGCGTCCAGGCGGTAGCCATCCACCCCAAAATCGAGCCAGAACTTGACCGACGCCAGCAACGCTTCTTGCACTTGCGGGTTGTGGAAGTTCAAATCTGGCTGACTGGTCAAAAAATTGTGCAGGTAATACTGCTTGCGGCGGGTGTCCCACTGCCAGCTGCTGCCTCCGAACACGCTCAACCAGTTGTTGGGCGGGGTGCCGTCGTCCTTGGCGTCGGCCCACACAAACCAGTCGGCTTTTGGGTTGTTGCGGCTGCTGCGGCTCTCCACAAACCAGGGGTGTTGGTCGGAACAATGCGACAACACCTGGTCGATGATGACTTTCAAGCCCAGTTGGTGGGCCCGGTCCACCAGGGCTTTGAAATCGCCCAGCGAGCCAAACATGGGGTCGATGTCGTTGTAGTCGCTGACGTCGTAGCCAAAGTCCTTCATCGGGGACTTGAAGATGGGCGACAACCAGATCGCATCCACGCCCAATTGGGCCACGTAGTCCAGGTGCTGGGTGATGCCTGGCAAGTCACCAATGCCGTCGCCGTTGCTGTCGGCAAAACTGCGCGGGTAAATTTGGTAGATGGCCGCGCTGCGCCACCACCCGCTGTTCTTGGCTTTGCGGCTTGGGGTCGGGTTCATGGCAGATCCGTGATCAGCACGCCGTAGGGGGGCAATTCGGCCACGTGCGCCAATTCAGTGGCGTGCCATTGCACAGCGTCTGGGCTCATGTTGAAGGCGCACAACACGCGCTGGCCTTGGTGTTGCCGAACAAACGCAAACACCTGGTCGTGCGCAGGCAGCAGGGTTTGGTCGCCGTGCAAAATCGCGGATTGGCCCCGGCGCCAGGCCAGGAAATCGCGGTAGTAACTCAGCAGAGAATCGGGTTGGCCGGTTTGCTGGTCCACCGCCAGTGCTCGGTGGCTTTCGGCCACGGGCAGCCAAGGTTTTGCGGGCTGCGCTGCGCTGGAAAAACCCAAATCCGCTGCCTGGGCCGACCAGGGAAAGGGCGTGCGGCACCCGTCACGGCCTTTGAATTCGGGCCACATGGCAATGCCATACGGGTCTTGCAAGTCCTCAAACGCCACATCGGCTTCGGGCAAGCCCAGCTCATCGCCTTGGTAAATGCAGGCGCTGCCGCGCAGGGTCAGTTGCAAAGCCGCCGCCGCGCGCAGCAGGCGGGGGTCGGCGTTGCGCCCGCCCCAGCGGGTGGCCACACGGGGAATGTCGTGGTTGGTGATGGCCCAGCATGGCCAACCGTTGCCCACCACTTGGTCAAAGCGGCTGAAAACACTGTGCAAAAAGCGCGCGCTGTGTGCTTCGCCCAGCAAGTCGAAGCAGTAAGCCATGTGCAGCATGGGCAGGCCGTCTGGGCCCGGGCTGGTGTATTCGGCCACACGGGCCAGGCCGTCGTCATCGCCTATTTCACCCACCATGGTGGTGTCGGGGTATTGGTCCACCAAGGCCCGCAGGCGTTGCAAGAAGGCCAAGTTCTCTGGGCGGCTTTTGTCGTAGACGTGCCACTGCCAGGCGTAGGGGTTGGTGGTGGGCACTGCCGGGTCGCTGCCATCGGGGGCGCCGCGCGCCGGGTTGCTGCGCAGTTGCTGGTCGTGGAAGTAGAAGTTCACCACGTCCAGCCGGTAGCCGTCCACGCCAAAATCCAGCCAAAACTTCACGCAGTCCAGCACGGCCTGCTGCACCTCGGGGTTGTGAAAATTGAGGTCGGGCTGGCTGGTCAAAAAGTTGTGCAGGTAATACTGTTTGCGGCGGGTGTCCCACTGCCAGGCGCTGCCACCAAAAATGCTCAACCAGTTGTTGGGCGGGGTGCCGTCCTCCTGGGCATCGGCCCACACATACCAGTCGGCTTTGGCGTTGTCCCGGCTGCTGCGGCTTTCTATGAACCAAGGGTGCTGGTCGGCCGTGTGTGAGTACACCTGGTCGATCATTACTTTCAGGCCCAGTTCGTGGGCGCGGTCCACCAAGGCGCGGAAGTCGGCCAGCGTGCCAAACATCGGGTCGACATCGCGGTAGTCGCTGATGTCGTAGCCGAAGTCCTTCATCGGGCTTTTGAAAAAGGGCGACAACCAGATGCCATCGGCCCCCAGTTGGGCAATGTGGTCCAGCCGTGCGGTGATGCCGGGCAGGTCGCCCACACCATCGCCGTTGCTGTCGGCAAAACTGCGGGGGTAGATCTGGTAGATCACCCCGCCGCGCCACCAGTTGCTGTTGGGGGCTTGGCTCATGTCAGCCCTTCACAGCGCCAGCGGTCAGGCCCGACACAATCTTCTTCTGGAACACCAGCACCAGCACCACCAGCGGGATCGTCACAATCACCGACGCCGCCATGATGCTGCCCCAGGGAATTTCGTAGGCGGTGGCACCAGAAATCATGGAAATGCCCACGGGCACCGTGCGGTTGAAGTCGTCGGACACGAAGGTCAACGCAAACAGGAATTCGTTCCAAGCGCCAATGAACGCCAACAAACCGGTGGACACCAAAGCCGGTGCCAGCAAAGGCATGAACACCTGAAAAATAATCCGCATGGGGCCACAACCGTCCATGATCGCGGCTTCTTCGAGTTCTTTGGGCAAACCGCGCATGAAGGTGGTCAACATCCACACCGTGAAGGGCAGCGTGAACACGGTGTACGGCACCACCAAGCCCATGGTGCGGTTGTACAGGCCCAGGCTTTGCATCAGTTCAAACATGCCCGAAAGCACCGCCACCTGTGGGAACATGGACACCGCCAGTATGGTCAGCAGCAGCGTGCTTTTGCCTTTGAAGGTGATGCGGCCCAAGGCGTAAGACGCTGTGATGGCCATGAACATGGAAATACACACCGTGGTGGTGGCCACCATGATCGAGTTCAACAACTGTTGACCAAAGGGTTGTTTGCCCTGGAACAGCGTGACGTAATTGGTGAAGGTGGGGTCATCCGGCAGCAGGGAGGTACTGAACAAAGCAGTACCGGTCTTCAGTGACGTGGTGATGGTGTAGATAAACGGGTACACCGAAACAATGACCACCAAGGCCGCCAGCGCGTACAGGACGATATTGCCCCAAAGAGGACGACGGTTCATCAGTTGGACTCCTCGTTAAGCCTCACGCGGGCCGCACGCATGAACAAAATGGCCGCAATGAAGATGATGACGGTCAGTGACGTGGCGGCAGCCGAGCCTGAGCCCAGATTTCCGTTGTCCACCATGTCGCGGCGCACAAAGCCCGACATGCTGATGGTGGCCGCACTGTTGGAGGTTAATACATAAATCAAATCAAATATTCGCAGCGCGTCCAGCAAACGGAACACCACGGCCACCAGCAGCGGGTAGCGAATCAAGGGCAATGTCACTTTCCAGAACACCCGCAGCGGGTGCACACCGTCCACTCGGGCGGCTTCGTAACAATCTTTGGGGAGCGTTTGCAACGCAGCCAGAATCAACAGCGCCATGAAGGGCGTGGTTTTCCAAACGTCCACTGCCACCACAGTCCACAGGGCGTAGTCGGGGTCGGCGGTGAAAGCAATTTTGGCAGAAATCAGTCCCGCGTCCAGCAACAGCTGGTTGATCAGACCAAACTGGTCATGCAGGATCCAGCCCCACATTTTGGCCGACACAATGGTCGGAATGGCCCAAGGCACCAGCACCGCGGTGCGCACCATGGTGCGGCCTTTGAATTCTTGGTTCAGCAGCATGGCCACGCCCAAGCCAGCCAAGGTTTCCAAAACCACCGAAAACACCGAGAACTGGAAGGTGTTTTTGATGGAAATACCCCAATCGGTCTCCCAAAACTCGGCCGAAAAAATCGACTGACCGAACAGCCCGTACTCAGAAAAATAGTTGTCCAACCCCACATAGCCGTATTCGGCGATGTTGTTGATGTTGGTGTCGGTGAAGCTGAACCAAACAGAGCGGGCCAGTGGCCAACCAGCCACCACTGCCATCAATATCAGCATGGGTGTCAAAAACGTCCATGCGACTCTTGTGCGATTTTTCATGAGAAGGGGTCCCGACGGTTGGGTCCAGGGGAGCGGGGCGCTGCCGCCAGTGGGCAGCTACCCCGGAGTTCATCGCGCTGCCTGTGGCAGGAGCGCGATGTCACTCAGCAAATCACCATTTGGCTTTTTTGACTTGCTTCAGCTTGGCTTCGAGCTTTTTCACAGCATCGGCGCCTTTTTCTTTGCCAGACAACACGTTGTGTGTAGCGTCCCAGAAGGCTTGCGACACTTCAGGGTACTTCAGGCCGGTTGCGGTGGCTGGGCGAGCAGCAGCGTTGGTGAACACGTCCAGCAGCTCAACCATGAACGGGTTGGCTTTGGCCACGTCAGCGTCTTTGTACAGCGACATGATGGTCGGGTTGTACGAACCGCCTACAGCACGCTTCTTCTGGATTTCTTCGCTGGCCATGTACAGAGCCAAAGATGCGGCTGCATCAATGTTCTTGGAGTACTTGTTCACAGCCAACTGCCAACCGCCCAAAGTGGCGGCCTTCTTGGCGCCAGGGCCAGTGCCAGCGGGCAATGCAGCCACACCAATCTTGTCTTTGATGGGGCTGTCAGCGGCTTGGCCCAGCGACCAGGCGTAAGGCCAGTTGCGCATGAAAGCGGCATTGCCGTTTTGCCACACACCGCGGGAATCTTCTTCACCGTAGTTCAACACGCCTTGGGGGGCGATGCTGCCAATCCAGGAAGCGGCGGTGTCCAAGGCCTTGGCGGCTTGGGCGTTGTTGATGGTGATGTCACCTTTGCTGTCCACAATGGTGCCGCCGCCGAAGCTGTACACCCACTCCAGGGCGTCACAGGTCAGGCCTTCGTAGGCTTTGGCCTGGAACACAAAGCCTTGGAAGTCTTTGTTGGTGGCGCGCTCGCCGTCTTGGATTTTCTTGGCAGCAGCGGCCAGTTCTTCCCAAGTCTGGGGCACTTTCAGGCTGTACTTGGCCAGCAAATCCTTGCGGTAGAACATCAGGCCGGCGTCTGTGAACCAGGGCATGCCCAGCAATTTGCCGTCAACGGTGTTGTTGGCAACAATCGCGGGGAAGTGGCTCTTTTCAACGCCTTTGGAGTATTTCTTCAAGTCCACCAGGTGATCTTTGATCACGCCAGGCCACACCACGTCAATCATCAGCACGTCGATGTCGCCAGACTTGGCGGCGAACTGTTGGCGCAACAAAGCCAGCTGGTCGGTGGAGCTTGCTGGCGGTGTGTACATCTTCACGGTGTGACCGTTCTTTTTGCCCCAGTCTTCAGCGAACTTGCCGCAGAACTCAACGTCTGCAGCGTTGTTGCCGCAAGAAATGGTGACCGTTGCGGCATTGGCTGCCACAGCGAACAGAGGGGCTGTCACAGCGATGGCCGCTGCCTTGACAAGCGTCGTACGGAACTGAAATTTCATGGATTGCCTCATGATAGTGATGTGAAGACTCTCGGAGAACCTCATCGTTCACCGACAGCTTCCTCATTTCACCACCAATGCAAACGATTGCATCAGGGGGTTTTCCCTAGGAATCGAGGGATGTACCTGGTTTGAAACCCTGTGAGGCGGGTTTGCGTCAGGCGGTTTCCCGTATCACCAGTTCCGTGCTCAACTCGACGGGCGCGGGCGTGCGGCCTGCCAGCACGTCGAACAGGGCGTTTACCAGGGCTTGGCCGGCTTGCCCCGTGGGTTGGCGTACCGTGGTCAGCGCCGGGTGCACGTGCCGCGCCAGTGGAATGTCGTCGTAGCCCACCACTTTGACCTGGTCGGGTATGGCCACCCCACGCTCCGACAGCGCTGAAATCACGGTGATGGCCGCCACATCGCTGGCCGCAAAAACACCGTCGAATCCGGTGTCCAAAGTCAGCCAGTCAGACACAATTTGGCGCAAGCGCGCGTCGCCAAACAACACCGATTGGTGCAGACGCGGGTCGGGTGTTTGGCCGTATTCTTTCATGGCCCGCAGGTAGCCTTGGTAGCGTTTGAGTGCTTCGGGGTGCACGGTGTCCCCCAGGTAAGCAATGTGCTGGCAGCCTAGTTCCAACAGGCGTTGGGTGGCCAGGTAGCCGCCGCGTTCGTTGTCGCTGCCAATGATTGGGTAAAGCGCGTCAGGCATTTGAGCGCCCCAAACGGCCAAAGGCACGCCCCGCTGGGCCAGGGCGTTGAGTTCTGTGTGCAAGGCCGCTTGCCCAACCACAATCAAACCTTGCGCCTGTCCGCTGTCGTACATGTCGGCAATGCTGTTGTAGCGGGCGGACGCCAAGCGCTGCAGCAGCACCCGCACACCGCGTGCGTCCAGAGCGTCTGCCACTTGCCCCACGATGGTGAGCATGAAGGGGTCAGAAATGGCCTGCGAGCTGTCTCCCAA
>JBDKEX010000075.1:0-3256 GCA_039798985.1 Pseudomonadota bacterium
GGGCCCACCGCCGTGCACCACCACCGGGTTGATGCCCACCAGCTTGAGCAACACAACGTCCTCTGCAAAAGCGGCTTGCAATTCGGGATCGGTCATCGCATTACCGCCGTACTTGATGACCATGGTTTTGCCATGGAATTTGCGTATGTACGGCAGCGCCTGCGACAGCACTTCGGCACGGTCACGCGGAGCAATGTGGGACAAATCGAAAGATTGGTGGGCCATGAGAGTGGATCTCGCAAGTGGTCTGAACAATGCAAATTGTGCCGGAATCCATGCACAAGCCAAGGCCCCACGCCAGAAACTTGCCAAGGCGCCCGCAAAACCTGGCGGCAGCTTAAAATCCATGCTTTGACAAACACGCCAGCCTCTGGATCTACACCATGAACCGCTGCATGACCCGCTCCCAACCCGGGGGTCTGAAGGCCCGCTGGGCCGCATTCACCTGCCTGCTGTGCCTGCTTTCGGCACCCGTGCTCGCGCAGAACGCCACCGGCAGCGACACCTACTTTCGGCCCTTTCCGCCCCACGCTTTGCGTGGTGTCCTTCGGGTCACACAATCGCCAGAAATTTTGCTCAATGGCAAACCAGATTTGCTGTCCCCCGGTGCACGCATCCGCGACACCGAAAACCGGATTGTGATGAGCCAGCAACTGGCGGGGCAGGACTTGAGGGTCAACTACACGCGTGAGGCCGCAGGCGGCGTGCACGACGTGTGGATTCTGACGCCTGCCGAACAAACCCAAGCCCGGGCCACCGGCCAATAACCGTTTTTATGTGCGGCAGGGGCACCCGCCGCATGCCAGGACCTGCCATGAACAAAAAAGTCTTCATCAAAACCTTCGGCTGCCAAATGAACGAGTACGACTCGGACAAAATGGCCGACGTGCTGGGCGCTGCCCAAGGCTACGAGCCCACGAACGATGTCGAAGAGGCCGATCTCATCCTGTTCAACACCTGTTCGGTGCGCGAAAAGGCGCAAGAAAAGGTGTTCAGCGATCTGGGGCGGGTCAAACACCTGAAAGAAAAGGGCGTGTTGATTGGGGTGGGCGGCTGCGTGGCAAGCCAAGAGGGCAACGAAATCATCAAACGCGCACCCTATGTGGACGTGGTGTTTGGCCCCCAAACCTTGCACCGGCTGCCTGAGCTGCTCAACGCCCGCCAAGCCCAAGCCAAACCGCAGGTGGACATCAGTTTCCCCGAAATCGAGAAATTCGACCACCTGCCCCCCGCCAAGGTTGAAGGTGCCAGTGCTTACGTTAGCATCATGGAAGGTTGCAGCAAATACTGCAGCTACTGTGTGGTGCCCTACACACGAGGCGAGGAATTCAGCCGCCCGTTCGAAGAGGTGCTGGTGGAAGTGGCCGGCCTGGCCGACCAAGGCGTCAAAGAAGTGACGCTGTTGGGGCAAAACGTCAATGCCTACCGCGGCCCCATGGGTGCCAGCGGCGAAATCGCTGACTTTGCCCTGTTGCTGGAATACGTGGCCGATATCCCGGGCATCGAGCGCATTCGCTACACCACCAGCCACCCCAACGAATTCACACCCCGCCTGATCGAAGCCTACGCCAAAATACCCAAACTGGTCAGCCACCTGCACCTGCCGGTGCAACACGGGTCGGACACAATCCTCATGGCCATGAAGCGCGGCTACACCGCCATGGAATACAAAAGCACCATCCGCAAGTTGCGCGCCATCCGCCCCGACTTGCGCATGAGCAGCGATTTCATCGTGGGTTTTCCGGGTGAAACCGAAGAAGACTTCCAGAAAATGATGAAACTCATCGACGATGTGGGCTACGACACCTCGTTCAGCTTCATTTTCAGCCCGCGCCCGGGCACCCCAGCGGCCAATTTGCACGACGACACCCCGCACGAAGTCAAACTCAAGCGCCTGCAGCACCTGCAGGCCGTGATCGAGGACAACGTGCAACGCATCAGCGCCAGCCTGCAAGGCAGCACCCAGCGCATTTTGGTGGCTGGCACCTCGCGCAAAAACCCGAATGAGCTGATGGGCCGCACCGAATGCAACCGGGTGGTGAACTTTGATGGCGGCCCCAACGGGGCACGCCTGATCGGTCAGATGATCGACGTGACCATCACCCAGGCCATGCCACACTCTTTGCGCGGCGAAGTGCGGGTGCTGGAAACCGCCTGAACCTAAAACACGGCCCTACTGGCGCACCACGTCCGCCCCCACGGGCGGCGTGAAGCTGAAATGCCCGGCTTTGAAACCGGGCTGGTTGTTCATGGCCCCAAACTGGATCACCGACCGCTGGCCAAAACTGTCCAACATCTCCAGCGCCGCCAGTTGACCCTGACGAAAGCCCAGCCGCACCTGCTGCAATGTGCCGTCCTTGGCTTTGGGGGTGGCCAGCACCCATTGCAGGCCATCGGCGTCAGCGCCATTCGACAACGCAAACACCTGGTTCAAAGCCTTGGAATCTGCGGCTGAAGCAATCAAACCGGCCGGGGTGTTGGCCAGCACGTCTTGCTGGCGCCGCGCCGTGACCTGGTTCAAATCCACGTCGAACAACCACAGGGTTTGCCCATCAGCGACGATGGTTTGCTCAAATGGTTGGGTGTACTGAAACCTGAACCGGTTGGGACGCTGAAACTCAAACACGCCGCGGCTGTTTTTGACGCGCGCACTCGTTTCACCTGCCTTTTTCGGCGGCGTCACGGTCTGGGTAAAGTCGGCCTTGCCCTGCTGGGTCTGCCGCAAAAAGGCGTCCAAGTCAGAAAGCCCATCGGCAAAAACCGCTGGCGCGGCAATCAACGCGCCGGCCACCACAAAAGCGCGCATCATTGCATGAAAAAACCCGGGCGCGGGCCCCGCATCATTGCATTTGAAGGTGGGCATGGTGTTCAATCCCCGCGTGGCGCAACCAAAATGTCGCGCTGCCCACTGGAGGTGAGGGAGCTGACCAGGCCGGCCTTTTCCATATCTTCCAGCAAACGGGCCGATCGGTTGTAGCCAATTTTTAGTTTGCGCTGCACGTAGCTGATGCTGGCCTTGCGGTCTTGCAGCACCACCGCCACCGCTTGGTCATACAACGGGTCTTTTTCGCCACCGCTGTCGACGTCGCCCAAACCATCCGGCCCGGCTTCGCCATCGCCCGCGCCGCCTTCCAACACACCATCGATGTAATCGGGCTCGCCGCCCTGCTCCTTCAGGTAGCTCACCACGCGGTGCACTTCGTCGTCGCTCACAAAAGCCCCATGCACCCGGGTGGGGTAGCCCGTGCCGCTGGGC
>JBDKEX010000076.1:0-3917 GCA_039798985.1 Pseudomonadota bacterium
TGCAAGGTTTCCAGGCTGATGGCTTGGTTCGCGCCAGCGCCTGAACTTTCCAGCCAGGCGCGTTGGAGCAGGTTGGCCAGCACCCGTTGGCGGTATTGCGCGCTGGCACGCATGTCTGAAATAGGGGTGAATTCACCGGCAAGCACGGCGGCGGCCCGCTGGGCTGAATCAAAGTCCCAAGGCTGCCCCAGCAAGGCGGCCTCTGTTTTGGCCGCCCGCACCGGGGTGGCCGCCACGCCGCCCACGCCCAAACGTGCTTGCCGAACCACGCCGTTTTCAATTTGCAGCCCGATGGCCAAACAGATGGCGGATATGTCGTCATCGAAGCGTTTGGACACTTTGTAAACCCGCAGCCATTCGCCGCAGGTGGTTGAACCCGGTGTGAAGCCGGGACCGGCCTTGGGCACATGGATCCAAGCCAGCACCTCGTCCGGCTGCAAGGCGTTTTGGCGGTAGCCGGTGTAAAAATCTTTGAGTGGTAGGTGGCGTTGTACCGCTTGGTTGCTGCCGTTGTCCCAACGCATCAGCACCAGCTGGGCGTCCAGGGCCAGCAGCAGGGGCATGGAGTCGCCTATGGGGGAGCCATTGGCCACATTGCCGCCCAAGGTGCCGGCGTTGCGCACGGGCAGGCCGGCAAAACGCTGGGCAAATGCCTGCAGTTCGGGACGGTCTTTGGTGAGTGCAGCAAAGGCATCGGTCAAGGTTGCAGCAGCGCCGATGGCCAAGTGGCTGCCGTATTGCAAGATTTGTTTGAGCTCTGTCACGCGGGTGGTGTCCAGCACCTGGGTGTACTGTTGCAAGCCCTTGGTTACCCACAGCCCCACGTCGGTGCAACCTGCCACCAGCTGGGCTTGGGGCCACTGGGCACGTGCCTGCAACAAGGCTTCGAGCGTGGTGGGGGCCTTGTAGCCATGGGCAGGCTCGCCGGG
Organism: Pseudomonadota bacterium; assembly: GCA_039798985.1. Lineage (GTDB taxonomy): Bacteria > Pseudomonadota > Gammaproteobacteria > Burkholderiales > Burkholderiaceae_C > JBDKEX01. The sequence continues at coordinate 930 of JBDKEX010000076.1, forward strand.
CGGCCGGGGTTCCAGCGCCTTCAATGCCAGCAGAACAGCGGCTTCGTTTTGTGGGGGAGCCGGCAAGTCTCCCATGGCTTGGGCGGCTTCCAATATGGGCCGGTAACCCGTGCAGCGGCACAGATTGCCCGACAAATCGGCCTGCGCCAGGTCCCGGGAAATGGCGAAGCCCTGCCGCACGTGGTTTTGGTACATGCCAAACAGGCTCATCACAAACCCGGGTGTGCAAAAGCCGCATTGGGATCCGTGGTGGTCCAAAAGGGCTTGTTGGGCAGGGTGCAAGCTGCCGTCGGGCTGCTGCAAGTCTTCTACCGTCCACACCGCCAGGCCTTGTACCGAGTGGGCCAGCTTGATGCAGCTGTTCACGGCCCGGTATTGCAGGGCGTCGCCATCGGGCTCACCCAACACCACCGTGCAGGCGCCACAGTCGCCCTCGCCACAACCCTCTTTGGTGCCGGTCAGGCCCATGTCGTCGCGCAACATCTGCAGCAGCGTTCGGCTGGGTGGTACATTGGCCAGTGAAACCGGCGTGCCACGTTTCACAAAGGTCAGGGGCTGAGAGGTGGGTGGGTGTGTCATGCGCAGTGTTTCGGTGGCGAAGCCAAAGCGTATCAAAAAACCATCTCGATGCTGAGGGGCAACCAAGTATGAGAGACCGGAATCTTTTTCACAAGGCGGGTTAAACCCATAGCGAAGTTTTTTCAGAAGATGGGCAACTTGTTGTATTGTTGGCCGCTTTGACAAGCCGAATTTGATGGTTTGTTCGCTGTAACCCCAGCACGACACCCAAGCACAAAGTCGCTACATGAACGCTTCGCCTCGTTTGCAGCTCACCCAAATCACCAAACGCTACCCCGGCGTGGTGGCCAATGACAACGTTTCGCTCACCGTTGCGCCGGGCACCGTGCACGCGGTGTTGGGCGAAAACGGGGCCGGCAAGTCGACGTTGATGAAGATCATTTACGGCGCTGTCAAACCCGACGATGGCGCGGTGCTCTTCAACGGCAAGCCGGTGCATATACGCAACCCGCAAGAGGCGCGGGCCCTGGGCATCAGCATGGTGTTCCAGCATTTCAGCTTGTTCGAGACGCTCACGGTGGCCGAAAACGTGTGGCTGGGCCTGGACAAGACCCTGAGCCTGCAAGAGGTGAGCGAGAGCATAGCCCTCAAGGCCCAGGAATACGGCCTGGACATTGACCCCCTGAGGCCGGTTCACTCCCTCAGCGTAGGGGAAATGCAGCGGGTCGAAATCATCCGAGCGCTGTTGACCCATCCGCAGCTGCTGATACTGGACGAACCGACCTCGGTGCTGACGCCGCAAGCGGTTGAAAAGCTGTTTGTGGTGTTGCGCAAGCTGGCCGCGCAAGGTTGCAGCATTCTCTACATCAGCCACAAACTGCATGAGATTCGCGAACTCTGCAGCGACTGCACCGTGATGCGTGGGGGCAAGGTGACCGGCGTGTGCGACCCCCGGCAAGAGAGCAATGCTTCCTTGAGCCGGCTGATGATCGGCGCCGAACCGCCGGCGCTCGCGCCACGTGCTTATTCGCCCGGTGACACCGTGCTCGAAGTCAAAAACCTGACCTTGCCCAGCACCGACCCTTTTGGCACGTCGCTGGCCGGCGTGGCATTGAATGTGCGGGCCGGTGAGGTGGTGGGCATTGCTGGTGTTTCGGGCAACGGCCAAGCCGAGCTGCTGCAAGTGCTTTCGGGCGAGAACCCAGGCGCACCGGCGGGCACCATTTGGGTGTCTGGGCAAGATGTGTCGCACCTGAGCCCCGCGCGCCGCCGCAAATGGGGCCTGCACTTTGTGCCAGAAGAACGGCTTGGGCGCGGCGCCGTGCCCACTTTGAGTCTGGCGCACAACCTGCTGCTCTCAAGGCGCGACGCCGTGGGCCGCATGGGCTGGCTGCGCCTCAAGGCGCTGCGCCAGCAGGCCCAAGGCATTATTGAAACCTACAAGGTCAAGGCCAATGGGCCCGACGCGGTGGCCAAATCCTTGTCGGGCGGTAATTTGCAAAAATTCATTGTGGGCCGGGAAATCGCGGCCCAACCCAAGCTGTTTGTGGTCAGCCAGCCCACCTGGGGCGTGGATGTGGGTGCCTCGGCGCAGATACGGAGCGAAATCCTCGCCCTGCGCGATGCCGGTTGTGCGGTGCTGGTGGTCAGCGAAGAGTTGGACGAGCTGTTTGAAATCAGCGACCGGCTGTACGTGATTGCCAAGGGGCGGCTGTCGCCCACGGTGATGCGGGCGCAGGCCACAGTCGAACAAATTGGGGCCTGGATGTCGGGCTTGTGGGAGGGCGCACATGCTCAAGCTTGAAGTTCGGCCGCAACCGTCGCCGTTGTGGAGCTATGCCTCGCCCTTGCTGGCGCTGGTGATCACGGTGGTCATAGGCATTGCTTTGTTTGCCGCCTTGGGCAAAGACCCGGTGCGCGGGCTGCAGGTGTTTTTCTGGGACCCGATCAAAACGCCCTATGCCTTGGGCGAACTCATGGTCAAGGCCACGCCGCTGTTGCTGATTGCGCTGGGTTTGGCGGTGTGCTTTCGGTCCAACGTCTGGAACATTGGGGCCGAAGGGCAGTTTGTGGTCGGCGCCATCGCGGCCGGTGGCGTTGCCTTGTTGGCCGACAAAACCACGGGCGGCTGGATTGTGCCGGCCATTTTGCTGGCGGGGGTGGTGGGCGGCATGGTGTGGGCCGGGGTGGTCGCGCTTCTGCGCGACAAGTTCAATGCCAACGAAATTTTGGTGAGCCTGATGTTGGTGTACGTGGCCGTTCAGCTGCTCAACTACCTGGTCTACGGCCCGTGGAAAGACCCGCTGGGCTACAACTTCCCGCAAACCAAAACCTTTGATGCGGTCACGCAAATACCCAAACTCATGCAGGGTTCACGGGTGAACGCCGGTTTGCTGCTGGCCTTGGCAGGCGTGGCCGCAGTGTGGGTGTATTTGTTCCGCACCTACGCGGGCTTTGCCCAGCAAGTGG
>JBDKEX010000077.1:0-3916 GCA_039798985.1 Pseudomonadota bacterium
GCGATGTGGAGCTTGTTCAGCCCGAGTCGCGCTTTCAAATGCGTGCTCAGGCTTTTGCCCTGGCGCGGGCGCTGCAATTCGCCAAGAACCTGGGCTTCGCTGAGGGCGGGTTTCAGGTCCAGGTGGGCGGTGGCCGAACCGTTCTTGGCAATTTCGTCGCGCAGCAAACGCGAAGCCGCGTAAACCACGCTGCCTTCCAGCCCGGAATGTGTCAACACACATTCACCCAGGCGCGTGAACCCCTGAAACGAAAAACCTATGGACTTGAGCGCCTGCCCCGCAAACCCCTGCGCCAAAAATGCGCTCCAGCCTGGGCGGCCATTGACCATTGCATCGAACCCGCAGTTGGCGGGCTGGAGCGGGGCCACTTTTACCCCGAGGGCTTGCAGCGGCGCCACCCAGCGGCCGTCTGATCCGAGTTTGGCCCAACTGCCGCCGCCCAAAGCCAGCACCACCGCTTGGGCATGCACCTGCAAGCCGCCTTGAGGGGTGTCAAAGCCCAGTTGCCAGCCTGTTGTTGGGGTGGGGGTCAATGTGTGGGTCCAGCGGTGGCGCATGTGGAATTGCACCGGTGTGGGGGCGTGGCGCATGCGGTGCAGCCACGCACGCAGCAGCGGCGCGGCCTTCATGTCGGTGGGGAACACCCGTTGCGAGCTGCCTATGAAGGTTTCTATGCCCAGGCCGTGGGCCCAATCGCGCACCTGTTGGGGGCTGAACGCCTCCAGCCAGCTGGCGCAGCTGTTGGCTTGCGGGCCGTAGCGTTGAACAAACGCATTCAAGGGTTCTGCATGCGTCAGGTTCAAGCCGCCAATACCAGCGAGCAAAAATTTGCGACCCACGCTGGGCATCGCGTCAAAGACGTGCACGCCCATGCCCATTGAGCTGATCACGTCGGCAGCCATCAACCCGGCGGGGCCGCCACCCACCACTGCAATGGGGCAATGCAGGTCAGTGGTCATCAGTAATGCGGGGGCAGGTCATCGCGCAGGCTGCGAAAGCTTGGGCCGCTGCTGGGATCTTGGGTTTGCTGCCGCAACAGAGACAGCTCTCGGCTCAGTTGATCGATTTGCTGTTGCTGCCGGTACACGATTTGGTTGAGTTGATCCAGCAGGTCGTCGGCATAACTGGCTTTGATTTCCAGCGCTTCCAGGCGGTGCTCGGTGCGTGCATTGGCGTTGGGTGTGCGGGTGGCCATGGCAGTCAATCGTGGGGTGGGGTGCGCCGTTGGGGCCAGCCCTGTAAAGAGGACAACACCTGTTCTGAGTGCTCACCCAGGTGGGGGGCCGGGTGCTGGATGGCGCCCGGTGTTGCACTCAACTTGGGCACTATGCCGGGCACTTTCAGTGGCTGGCCATGGCTGTCTTGCATCTGCACCACCATGTCGCGTGCCAGGTACTGGGGGTCGGTGGCCATGTCGGCAGCGGTGTAGGCTTTGCCCACGGGTACGGCGGCAGCTTCCAGTGCAGCGATCACCTCGGCCGTGGTGCGTTGCTGCGTCCATGCTTCTATGGCGGCGTCGAGTTCGGTGCTGCGGCGGGCCCGGCCGTCGTTGTGCGCCAGGTCGGGGTCCTGGCCCAGGTCATCGCGCCCAATGGCGTGCATCAAGCGCTTGAAAATGCTGTCGCCGTTGCCCCCTATCAACACATAACCGCCGCCCGCGCACAGGTAGGCGTTGGAGGGCGCTATGCCCGGGAGGGCGCTGCCGGCTCGCTCACGCACCACCCCAAAAGCGTCGTACTCGGGCAGCAGGCTTTCCATCAGGTTGAACACGCTTTCGTACAGGGCCACGTCGATCATTTGCCCCTGCCCGCCGTGGGCCTCGCGGTGGTACAGCGCAAACATCACCCCCAGCACGCCGTGCAGCGCGGCAATGGAGTCGCCAATAGAGACGCCGGTGCGAACGGGCACGCGGCCGGGTTCCCCGGTGAGGTGGCGCAGCCCGCCCATGGCCTCGGCCAGCAGGCCAAAGCCGGGTTTGTCGGCATAGGGGCCGGTTTGGCCATAGCCCGACAGCCGCAGCATGATCAGCCTCGGGTTCAGGGCGTGCAGTGTTTCCCAGCCCAGGCCCCAGCCTTCCAGTGTGCCGGGCTTGAAGTTCTCGATCAGCACGTCGGCTTCTTGCGCCAGCCGCCGTGCAACGGCTTGGTCGTTGGGCTGGCGCAGGTCCAGGCAGACGGAGCGCTTGTTGCGTGATTGCACTTCCCACCAGACCGAGGTACCTTCGCGCAGCAAACGCCACTTGCGCAGTGGGTCGCCCCCTTCGGGCGGTTCGATTTTGATGACATCGGCACCAAAATCGGCCAAGGTTTTGGCGGCAAAGGGCCCGGCAATCAACTGGCCCATTTCAAGGACCTTGAGGCCCTGGAGTGCTTGTGGGTTCATGGGGATGATTGTCCAGGAAAGCTGGGTGGGTTCGGGCCTGGGCGTTTTGGGCAAGCGCAGCGCTTCAGTGCCGAACCGTGGATTCGAGCAAATACCGCGTGATGCGGGGCGGTTCTTGCCCCACATGGAAGGCCAGTTTGCGCTCGCGCAGCGCCACATCGGCGGTTGCCAGCCGGTCAAATCGGCGCAGGTGCTCGTTCCAGGAGGCGTCAACCACCTGCTCCACAAAACGGCGGGGGTCGTTCACATCGTGCAGCAACTCCCACGAAAGCGCGCCCATGCGCAGACGGCTGCGGCGGCTTTCTTGCATGAGGGTGCGGAATTCGTCGGCCCGTTCGGGTTCCACCTGGTATTCCACGCAAACCATCACTTGTCCGTCGGGAAGTGGGCTGTCGGCCTGAGGGGGGGTCCAGGCATGGGCGGGGGTGAGGTCTTCGATCTGCCCGCCGTCCTGTACCAACCATTGGGCCAGCAACACCGCCACCGCACCGCTGGCCGCTGCCACACCCACGCTGAGGTTGACGTTGGTGAGGCTGGCAACCTTGCCCCAGCAAGCGGCCCCCAAGGCACTGCTGCCCATGATGGCCATTTGGTACATCGACATGCCACGTGCCCGCACCCAGTCGGGCAGGCTCATTTGGGCGGACACACTCAGCGAGTTGGCCGTGCTGATCCAGGCCATGCCGGCCAAAAACATGGCGGGAACCGCCCACGTCAGCTGGTGAGACAAGGCCATAACCCCCATGGCAGACGCTTGCAGCACCGACCCTGCACGCACCACCTGGTCCCGCGAAAAAGACTGACGCAGCCGTGGCAAGAACAGCGCCGCCACGATGGCACCACTGCCCATGGTGGCCAGCAACAACGTGAAGGTGCCGGCATTGCCGCCTTCCATGCGCAAGGCGAGCAAGGGCAGCAAGGCCATCAGGGCGGTGGAATGGAAAAAGAACAACCCGATGTGCAGGTACACCACCCGCAGGCGGGGCGATTGCCTGACAAATTGCCACCCCACCCGCATGGCGGCCCAAAAGGGTTCGCGGCCCAGCGGGTTGGCCGGTTGTTCGCGCTTCCAGCGCCCAATGATGACGGCCGAAGCAACCGCCAGCACCGCGTTGAGTCCGAACACCCATGCGCTGCCCAAGCTGGCAATCAGGGCGCCGGCCACCAGCGGCCCAATGATGCGCGACGCGTTCATGGACACCCCATTGAGCGCCAGCGCCTGCGGTAGCTGATTGCGCGGCACCAGTTCAGGAACGAGCGCTGCAAACACGGGCCAGCGCATGGCCAGCCCCACCCCATTGGCAAATACCAAAGCCAACAGCACCGGTGGCGATATGTGGCCCAACCACACCACGGCGCACAGCGTCAGGGCCACGCCGGCAATCCACACCTGGGTGCCCAAAAAGTAACGGCGCCGGTCCAAGGTGTCGGCCAAAGCGCCGCTGGGCAGGCCCAGCAAAAACACCGGCAAGGTGGCGGCGGTTTGCACCAACGCCACCCACAAGGGCGAAGCCGTCAGCGAGGTCATCAGCCA